>NZ_JACJOY010000116.1:0-78043 GCF_014695815.1 Trichocoleus sp. FACHB-6 | reverse complement strand
TCCTTCTACCGCATCTTCAGTTCAACGTTCACATAGAGGCACTGGAAACGATGGAAGCTAACAATTCATTCCTTCCTTCTACCGCATCTTCAGTTCAACTGCGTAACTCCTGACTGGATTGAGAGTTGCCTCTAAAGTGAGAGTAACTCGAATTGCTACTCTTGAGAGTAGATTAATTATCAGACGCTTGGGAGAGTTGGGAAGTCTGCAAATGCAGCAATTGAACGCAGTGATGATACGGGCATTTCAAATAATTTAACCTGTGCAATTTGCAGCCAGAAATCACAAGAACGTTTTGGAGTAGTTTAAAAAAGATGCGATCGCGTCCCTATTTTCCTCTGCGCCCTCTGCGCCTCAGCGGTTCAATATAAGATCCGGCGCTACCTACAACCCCAAATCCACCGCCACACGATGAGCGCAAGCAAACCCTGAAAACGCCACCGCATTTAAACCCTGTCCCGGAAACGTACTATCTCCCACACAATAAAGTCCCGGAATAGTAGTTCTATTAAACGGCATTCCCAACAATCCTAATAACTTGCGGCCCGGAATCGGCCCATAAGTGCCATCTTCACGATTTAAAAAGCGCCGATGAGTGCGAGGAGTCCCAACTTCCAGATAATCTAAACTTGCATCTAAGCCTGGGAAAATCTTTTCCAAACGCTCAATAACTCGCCCGGCTGCTGCTTCCTTCTTCTCTTCGTATTCACTAGAAGAAAGTTCCTGCCAATTTTCAATCCAATCCGGTGTAAATGCGTGCAGAATGTGATAACCTGCTGGTGCTAAATCCGGGTCAAGCAACGTAGGAATTGACAAAAAGATAGTGCCTTGTGTCGCTTCCATATTTTTCCAATCTTCCAACAAAATATGGTGACATTCTGTTCCCACTGGCAAAACATCTGCTTTAACTCCCATATGCAAACTCAAGAAACTGGGAGATTTTTGATAACGTTTTTGCCACTTCTTCTCAGATGTTGGCATCTCCTCTGGTGGTAATAACTTCTCAAAAGTATCCCAGCGTGTCGCATTAGAAACGATGCGCTTAGCGCGATATACTTTTCCATCAGCCAACTCAACGCCAACGGCGCGATTATTTTCTGTGATAATTTTCGTTACTCTGGCTTTATACTGAATTTCCCCGCCAACTTTTTCCAGTCCTTCCACCAGTTTTTGGGCGATTTGTCCCACGCCGCCTTTAGGATAGTTGATGCCGCCATAGTGCCGATCTGAGAATACCATCCCGGCATTAATCATCGGAGTGCGATCGCTTGGCACAACTGACCAGATGTAACAGTCCATGTCGATAAATTGCAGCAGTTGCGGGTCGCTAATGTATTTCCTGGCAATATCACCAACATTTTGCGGCAAGTATTTCACCAAACCCAGACACGCCAACGGATGCTGGAAAAACACCCGCGCCAGATACCGGGGTTCTTCCAGCGATAGCAATTCCATCGCATTTAGACAATTAAAAACCTTCCAACATTCATCGTAAAACTTGCGAATACCCTCACGCTCATGCGGAAAGTTGGCAGTTAGTTCTTGCAAAAATTTTTCATAATCGCGATGAATTTTCAGGTCTAAGCCGTTAGGCAAATGATAGTGAATCTGTACGCTATCGGGAATAGTTTCTAGGCTAACGTTTACAGCTTCCAGGGCGCGGGTGAGCAAGTTGGTAGTACCTTGAGTACCAAAACCAAAAATCATCGATGCTCCCACGTCAAAGCGATACCCTTCCCGTTCAAAGTATCCGGCACTACCTCCGGGAATTAAGTAGCTCTCCAGTACCAGAACTTTAGCGCCTTTCGCTGCTAGCTGGGTTGCACTCACCAGCCCTCCAATTCCAGAACCGATAACAATAACATCAAAAGTCGATGCAGCGGAGGTAGGGATAGAAGTTGCAGGCATGGAAGAGAAAGGAAATTACTTAACGTTTCTGAGTTTAACGTCTTATATTACATCTCGCCTCAAAAAAAAATGGGACTAGCTTGCTACTGCACACCCAGCCCCACCTGCCGATCCTTAATGAGAGGAGAACACTAAAAATAAATATAGCCTTGTTGATAATATATGTCAATACTGTTGAAAATCATTTTCAATAGTATTGATTTCTCCTTGGACGGGATGCCAAACAGAGGCGACGAGAAGAATCGCTCTTAGCGTATGATAGGTCAGGTCTTTGAGCTGGCATCCCTCAGTCAAGATAAGCAACTATGACTCTTCAACTGCGTGTCTACGTTCCTCCCCATCCCCTTATTAAGCACTGGCTGGCTGTAGCTCGCGATGCAGCAACGCCGTCGGTGTTGTTCAAGAGCGCGATGAAAGAACTGGGGCGCTGGCTGACTTATGAGGCAATTCGGGACTGGCTACCGACGATAGAAACGACGGTGCAAACACCGTTAGCTGAATGTCCTGCCACTTTTATCAATCCAGAAGTGCCCCTGGTTGTGGTGCCGATTCTCCGAGCAGGATTAGGATTATTAGAGGGGGCGCAGACTTTGCTGCCTTTGGCTTCGACTTATCATATCGGTTTGGTACGGAATGAGGAAACGCTGGAAGCCAGCTGTTATCTCAACAAAATGCCGGAGCAATTTAATCCCCAAACGCGAGTTTTAATTACTGACCCGATGCTGGCGACGGGTGGGACAATTATGATGGCGATGGCAGAGTTGACTAAACGAGGCATCGACCCAGCTTTGACGCGGATTATTTCTGTGGTAGCCGCGCCACCAGCGTTGCAGAAGCTTTCCTCAGCTTATCCGGGTTTGATTGTCTATACGGCAATGATTGATGAGGGTCTGAACTCTCAGGGGTATATTGTACCGGGATTAGGAGATGCAGGCGATCGCACGTTTGGGACATAGGGAATGGGGATTGGGGATTGGGGACTGGGGATTGGGAATTGGGAATTGGGGATTGGGGATTGGGAGAAAGTCTTACCTAGTCCCTAGTCCCTAGTCCCTAGTCTCCAGTCCCCAGTCCCTAGTCCCCATTCCCCAGCCCCATTCCCACTCTCCTCTACTCCCCTAGTCGGTAGGCAGGGGGGTCAGCTAAAAGTTACCCTGAAAACAGTTGAAAAAAGATCGTGACGGTAGTTAAAGATGAGTCAGCGCGATGGTTTTGGAAGCGGATTTCTGGCTGGGACTATAGTTGGCGGTCTAGTCGGTGGGATTGTCGGGGCGCTGATTGCTTCTGGACGCACGTCGGAAGCTGATGCCAAAGATGCGTCTCTGCTGAATTCGGGAGCGTCAGAAGCTAAAGCTGGCAAAGGTAGAAAGCGTCAACTCAAAGACTCAGATAGTATTGAATTTGCACGGCGGGGCTTAGAGGATAAAATTGCCCAACTAAATGCGGCGATTGATGATGTCCGGACTCAGCTTGGCAATGTAAATGGAAACGCTGTGGAAATAGAGCGGGAGCGATTCTCTCCCTCTGACGCACTCTCGTCCCTACCCAAAGATCCCTAAACTCAAAGTAGAGCAAATCCGTTAAACTAACTTCAAGTTTCAAGCGTTCACCGATTATCAAAAGGAAGCTTCAACACCAATGAATTCTTCAGCCGATTTACTAATCAACACTATCTCCACCTTTCTGAACATCTATGTTTTTCTGTTGATTGTGCGGATTCTCTTAACTTGGTTCCCCACAATCAACTGGATGAACCAGTTGGCTTCTACCTTGAGTCCGATTACAGATCCCTATCTCAACATCTTCCGTTCTATCGTTCCGGCGATGGGTGGTCTAGATATCTCGCCGATTTTAGCGATTTTGGTGCTGCAAATTTTGGCACAGTTGTTTGGCAGCATTCAAATGAGTCCCGCTGGTTTCTAAGATTTTAGATTCTAGTCCAAAATCTAAAATTGGGTGTTAGCGGCGAACTGTGCCTGTAAACCCAGCGGCTTTGAACTGCTTGAGCTGCAAGGGAGTCGGCTGATTTGCCGGAACTGAAATTCTCAGTTCAAAATCACTGACTCCAGGCGGCACTTCTTCGATTGAACCCAGGCGCGTCCGGTTTTGCATCACCGAGTCTCCATTGGCATCGTAGATCCGACCAAAGATATCGGCGTTGAGAACTGGCTTATTAGAGCTATTTTCGGCTTTTCCGGTGACTATAAAGCAATTAGCTGCACGGCTCGCTCCGGTACTCGTAACCGCTCCTTGGGCTATATCAGCAGGGCAGTCATGGTAGGTAACTTCAGAAAGTTTAATCTGTGTCAGTGCCAGTGCAGGGGGACTAAACAGCAAGCTGAATATCCCAATGAGGCATGACATCACAACAATAGAGACGGCTCGAAATCGCATAAACCCCACCATGACTTAGGTTTTTCGGTGACATCAATCCTCAGCTTACCGCGAATCTAGGTCAAACAAGGGACTCTTGGGTGGAGAGAGAGGGAATTATTAATTAGCAATGCTTCAATTAGCACTTGTCCCTTTTTGTCCAAATAAACTCTTACGGTGCCTTGAAAGCTCTGCGATAATAGGCGATAAACTCTAAATGAGCGTTTCGATACAGGGCATTGCCACTCAGAATTTGTAGGATAACTCTAGGGAGTGGTAAGAGTCCACTCTGTAGAAAATATTGACATGAATCCATCTGAGATTGATGCAGCTCTGCAAGCAGCATTTAGCCAGTGTGACAAAATATTGTGTCCTCTGAGTGAGAAGCAAAAACAAATTTTGCTGCAAGTCGTTGTTGAGGAACTGATAGGTGTTGCGTTGGGTATTCCTGAGCCTGAGAATGGGGATAGCGATCGCACTAATCCTCTTGCAGAACTAACATCAGAGCAACGCAGGGTTTTGTTGCAATTTGTCAAGGAGCAAGAGAGAGAAAATCGCCCTTGGAAAATAAAATTGCTAAATGACTGGCTGAATAATCAAGACTCTGGAGAAATGCAATTTATTCGCGATCGCTATGGTTTCCAATGGCTAAATCGCGTCCAGCCAGTTCACTTAGCCGAGTATTATCAGTTAAAGCTAAAAGTAGGCGATCGCATTGAAGTCTCGAATGGTCTTTGGGAATGGGTGCAAGAAAATGGCCCCTGTAGCCGCGAATGGTTTCCCTGTACGGTAGTTGGAGTTTCTGAGACAGCAGAGGGCGAGAGAACCTATACTAACTGCATCATCCGCTTTGATAATGGGACTGAGTACGAGATTCAAGGCATTTACGACTGGAACAGCTTTAACTGGCGATGGACAAATAATTGAAGGCTCTTAGGCAAAAAAAGAGCGTTTCGTTATTGTATTGCTTGGCGCATTACGTCTACTGGTGGCTCTTTGTCTAACCAGAATTTTAGAGCGATCGCGCCTTGTTGGACGAGCATTTCTAACCCGTCGATGGCGATCGCACCTTGTGTTTTTGCTTGTTGTAGAAACTTGGTGGGGCGGGGCGTGTAAATTAGGTCATAGGCGATCGCGTCTTTCTTCAATCGCGCCATTACATCTGTATCGACCGGAGACTGATCAACTTTGGGAGACATACCTACTGGTGTTGTATTAACTAGCAAATCTGCTTGAGAAATTAGATTTGGCAGTTCTTCCCAAAGATGGATGTGTAAATTATTAATTGCTAAAGGTGAATTGCTCCAACTCTGTTGAAAACCGTTTAAATTCTCTCGGTTACGCCCGACAACATGAATAGAAGCACAGCCGAGTTTAGCGCAACCCGCAACCACTGCTCGCGCTGCGCCGCCATTGCCTAAAATTACGGCTTCAGTTTGACTCCAATCGCGGTTGTAAGCGAAAAGAGGCGTGATAAAGCCCTCGACATCAGTGTTGGTGCCAATCCAACCCCCAGCAGTGTTTTTGACGGTGTTAACCGCTCCCACAGCTTGGGCAATATCAGATACTTCTGATAGCAAGGGAATAATTGCCTGTTTGTGGGGGATAGTGATGCTGAAACCAACAACACCAATAGCCCGAAAACCTGCGATCGCATCCTCTAAATCTTTTGGTTGCACCGGGAAAGGCAGATAGATGTAATCTAATCCTAGAGAAGCGATCGCGGCATTGTGCATCTTGGGAGACTGGGAATGCTCGACGGGATGACCAATCACCCCTAAAAGTTTAGTTGTACCTTTAATCAGCTGCATTAAGTAAAAATCAGTTAAAATTATCACTCCTTTAACAATATGTCATTGAGAATTGGTGATTGTTAGCCTAATCACCAATGACTGCGGAAATTGTATGTCAAAATCAGGATAACGGATACTAAGCCACCATGCTGGGAAGACTACTAGGGGGGCGCTATAAACTAATCGAGGAACTGGGATCGGGAGGATTCGGTCAAACTTACATTGCCGAAGACACACAGCGACCCGGAAAACCCAAGTGTGTTGTAAAGCATCTCAAACCAGCTCGTCAAGATCCCGCTTTTTTAGCGATCGCTCGGCGTATGTTCAACACCGAGGCAAAAACTCTTGAAAAGCTGGGACACCATAACCAAATTCCCCATCTGCTGGCATATTTTGAAGAAAATAAACAATTTTACCTAGTTCAGGAATTCATTGAAGGACATCCGCTTTCCGATGAATTGTGCCAGAACAAACAATTGAGCGAAGCTGAGGTAATTGACCTCTTGCAGGATCTGCTGGGCATTCTGGAGTTTGTTCACTCCTATCAAGTCATCCATCGCGACATCAAACCGAACAACTTGATCCGCAGGCAGCAAGATGGCAAATTAGTCTTGATAGACTTTGGTGCTGTAAAAGAAATCCATACCCAGCTGGCAACAGAGTCAGGCCAAAGCAGCATTACAGTGGGAATTGGCACCCAAGGTTATGTACCCAGCGAACAACTAGCAGGTAAACCAAGATACAGCAGTGACTTGTATGCCTTGGGGATAACGGCAATTCAAGCGTTAACAGGGGCTAAACCTTCTCAATTGCCAGAAGATCCCGAAACCTGCGAAATTATTTGGCGGGATAAAGTAAAGGTTAGCGATCGCTTGGCAGAAATATTAGACAAAATGGTGCGCTACCACGTCCGGGAACGCTACCAGTCTGCCACAGAAGTAAGTCTTGAACTCCAACAACTGCAACAGGATTTATCTGCGCCGACCGATGAAAATCCCTTTGCCAAAACCAGAAAAAGGGTAAGTGCTGCTATAGCGATCGCCATTACCAGTATGGTAGCCAGTGGCTTAGTGCTGGGAGCGCGACAGATGGGAGGAGTAGAATCGCTAGAACTCGCAGCATTCGATCAAATGGTGCGGTTGCGTTATTTGACACGGACGTGGGAAGACTTAGACCGAAAGCAACCGATGGAAGGGCCAGATTCTCGCCTGCTGGTCGTTGAAATCAACGATGCAGATATTGCGGCTCAAGAAAAATATCCTTTAACTGACCGAGTTTTAAATCAGTTATTAAAGAAACTGGAAAGTTATAACCCGCGGGCCATCGGCTTAGATATTTACCGAGATTTACCTGTACCGCCTGGTTATCCAGAGTTAGAGAAGACATTGCAAACAAGCGATCGCATCATCACTGTTTGCAAAATGAGTAATCAGGATAACCCTGGAATTGCACCCCCAAAAGCAGCATCTGAAGACAGCGTTGGCTTTAACGATTTAGTCATTGACCCTGATAACAAAGTTCGTCGCAGTCTTTTGTTTGCCAACGACGACAACGGTGCTTGTAAAACAAGTTACTCGTTTGGCGCTCAACTAGCACTGCACTACTTAGAAAAAGAAGGTATCCAAGCAGAAGGAACCCCCGAAGGGCATCTCAAGATAAATTCAACTATATTCAAACGCTTAAAACACAATTTTGGTGCATATCAGAACGCTGATTCTGGAGGCTACCAGATTGTTTTGGATTATCGTTCCGCTCACAATATCGCGCCGCAGGTAACGCTTAGTGATGTCCTCACAGGGGAGATTAACCCGAATTTGGTAAAAGATCGCATCGTCATTATCGGTGTGACATCAAGCAAAAAAGATAACGCTTTTTACACCTCCTACGGTGGCGGTCGGAAGATGTTCGGGGTGCTGGTGCAAGCACAGGTGATCAGCCAAATCCTCGGTGTAGTTCTGGATAATCGACCGCTGATTTGGGACTGGTCTGAATGGGTGGAAATGCTGTGGATTGCCGGATGGGGACTTGGGGGAGCAGTTTTGGTTTGGAAAATCCGTCGTCCTCTGGTGTTGATTGTGGGTGGAACCGCAACACTGGGAGTGATATTTTTTACCGGGTTCTATTTATTTACTCAAGGCGGATGGGTGCCAGTCGCGGCTCCAGCTTTAGCCGTAGTTGCCAATGGCTCGGCTTTCGTGCTGCTGCGGCTGTATCGGTCAACCCAAAAGCACTTCCAAGACACAAAGAAGCGGAAACCTCCTACATCTGCGGACAACCAGCCAAAGGTAGACCCAATTTACGCAGCAGACACGCTCCCACTTCAGGAAGTTAGCTTCCTGTCAGGCGCAGAAACAACCGTGGGAGGCAGTTTAGACCCTCATCAGTGTCAGCCGTATTCGGTCAATGGCACTAAGGGGCAGCTATTGACGGTGAAAGCACAAGAAGGCAACGTGAATATTGAGGTAATTGCGCCGAATGGCGAAACAGTCGGGAAGGTGAGTGAGCGATCGCACTGGCAAGGGATACTACCTACTGATGGCGATTACAAAGTCAAAGTTTATGCAGCTGATGCCTCTGTATATGCAGTTAGTTTGGATGTTGTAGATAATACTTCAGCCGGAAGCACCGCAGCCACAATTGTCAGCGCTCACACCTGAGCTGCCATTTCTGGTTAACGGGACTTCTGGCAATCCTAAATGATTCGTGAACTTCTGTAGGGACACGGCAGTGCCGTGTCCCTACACCAGAGCGAATACTCGTTCACAACTTAAATAGGATTGCTATAGATAATTCAAACATCCTCTAAAGCACATCCTATAGCAATCCCAAGTCATTTATAAACTTCCTTCAGTAGCGCCTGTAAATTTAGTTTATAGAGTAGTCACAACTCAAATAGAATTGCTATACTCTGCCTTAATTACTAATTTTTATTTACAAGCGTCGCAGCAGTTCTGGCAACAATTTACCAGGAACTTTAGAAAGGGCCAGATTTTGCCCTTGTAAGCCACGTTCGCGATAAAATGCTCGAATTGTCTGCACAACTAATGAAAGAGCAGATTCATAAGAATCAGGTTGCTCGCTAAAGCCTTGTAACGCTTGTAAATGGTAGCGTAACGCAGCCTCTAAATGCTCTAGCTGAGACGTTTGCTGTAAAGAAAACTTCTTATCTGTCGCCATTTGATAATGAGCCAATCCCAGATTATTCTGAGTAGCAGATACATCAAATGTCACCGGAACTGGAGGGTCATTGTTGCTAAGAAACTCGACAAGCGCGATCGCACTCTCATAAGCTGCAATACACATCTGTAAATATTGTTGCTGCCCCTCTGGATTAACCTCTACCTGAGTTGCCAAATGCCAATAAGCCGTACCCAAATTATTCTGCGTCGCCGCACAACCTGCTGGTGCTGACTGAGGCGTGCGATAAGTCAGCGCACTTTGATAAGCCGCAATCGCAAGTTGTAAAAACTCTTCCGGTTGTTCGTACTGGGCAAGATTCCAGTATGCCGTACCGATATTATTTTGCAGCATTGCCCAGTTAAGGGAATCTCGCTCTGGATTGTAGAATGGAAGCGCTTCGGTATAAGATGCGATCGCGCATTTGAGATGCGTAACTGGCTGTTGCTGTTGCGCCAAATGCCAATAAGCCGTACCCAAATTATTCTGCGTCGCCGCATATTTTAGCGGTTCATCTTCTGCGGAACGATAACGCAAAGCTTCCCCATATGCCAAAATCGAATTCTGCAAGTTTTGGGCAGTATCTTGATAACGCGCTAAATCCCCATATGCCGCCCCCAAGTTATTTTGAATCATGGCGTAGCTGTGGGGTGCGTCGTCAGGATTGAACTTGGTTAAAGCAGTATGATATGCGTTAATTCCTTGCTCAAGATAAGCAAGCATCTCCTGGGAATCCGCAGCATAGCGAGATAGCATCCAATAGAGATTGCCCAGATCGTTGAGAATATCAGCAGCTAACGGCGAGGATTCCTCCAACCATGCCAATGCTTGATCGTAAGCCTGGATAGCCGTTATTAGATTTTCCTGGGAAGTATTCGATTGTTCAATGCGATCGCGATAATAATTTCCCAGCCTTAAATATGCTTGTGCAAGTTCTTCCGGTGGGCGAGATTGCTGTAATTGCTCAATCTCCTGCAAAGATTGCACCGCATCGGCAGGATTAAGGATAAAGGATGTTTTCTCTTCCCCCTCGCCGCTTGTCACGGGGGTGCCTGATTCCTTTTTGAAATCCTCCTTCTGGGATGGCGGATTTTCCTGATGGTCGAGGCTAAATTTATCTAATTCACTGCCCAGAATGTGCCACAGATTTTCCTGCGGTACCGCCGTCTCCTCTTGGGGGACAGTTTGGCGGGGGAATTCCTGTAGAGAAGTTGCCATCAATGTTCTTAAATCTGAAGCTGGTGCGGGTTCCCCTTCAAACTCAAAAACTCCCGTGTGCCAGCGCCAAAACTCAGGTGCCGACGTCTCAATAGCGCGCAACCAAGGGCGAGGCATCCACAGCAACAGGGTAGACTCTAAATTAGGCAGACTGCGCTCAATTGTCTTTAGCGAGTTCAGGAAAAATCCCTGCACCTTCGCTGATTGTTTGGTTAATAACTCAACACCTAAAATTTGAAATCCGGGCGGGTTATTGCTTGGTGGCGGGTGTTGCCCTAACCAGCGATTAATCTGCGCCACAGGATGCGGTTGGCTCAAATTCAAGTTTAAGCTTACCAGTCGCGGATATTCTCTGGAAGCCGGAGGACGGAAGACGGAATTAATTCCACCTGCTTTACCTCTGCTGTCTTCCGAAATTGCCAACTCTGCGTGTAACCGCGCCGCTAGACGATTTCTCAGGCTAATATCATCGCATACCGCTATAAAGATTTGGCGGCGCAAACCTAGACTCAGCGCCTGTTTCAATCGCTGGTAGATTTGCCGATTCACCAAAGAAATTTTCCGGTGAGCGGTATCCGTCACCGTCATGCTGGCAGGGGAGTGTCCGTTAACTTGTGCCACAGACGCTATTGAGGGGCTAGGGACTAGGAACTGGGGGTTGAGGACTAGGGGCTAAAAGGGAAAAGCCAAGAATTCTTTTTTTGCCTTTTTCCTTTTATATGATTGCCTTCCTCTGGTGGATATACAGCTCTTCTAATTACTGTTGTCTAGCTCAGGATTAAATACAACTATCGTCTATCAGCCAAAAGGATGAATTCATATTTCACAATTTTGGCTAAGGGCTACAGAAACTAGCAGGAGCCGGGTTGGTTTGGGCGATCGGTAGTCAATCTAACTAAACTTGTCAAATTGGTCTTGGGTTTCGCTACTGCACAAGCCCTACCTACAAGGTTGCTGGATATATTTATAAGTATCTTGGCACCAAACAGCGGCAAGAGGAAATAGCTAAAAGTGATACTTTAACGATGATTTAGGAAATCTTTACGAGTTGTTTAAAGTGCTTGGATTAGCCGCATAAGCAACACTAACAGCTAAACTAATGTAGGTTTTTTCAATTTAATTTTGCTAAAAATTAAATTATACTATTTATAATAGCCTTAATTAGTTGATTATTTTACAATTAGATTTTGGTAAAGCAGTTTTGACAGGCTCACAGCGCGAGAGGGGATGAAGGCAGTGGCGAAAAGCCGCGTTTATAATACGCGATCGCGATCGCACCTGGAAAACAGCCTCTTTTAGTCAGGAGTTGGATAAGGGGTAGCACTTTAAGGAATCTCCGATTCTAAAAAAGCGCTTTAAAATTGGACATAGAGCGGATACACCGTTAATTATAGAGTTAAATCCCTGAAAGCAAGTAGATTAGAATTATTTGGCAGCACCGTGCCTACAACAATACCAGAGCTTGATCTAAAGAACCTGTTTCCGTTTGAACTAGACGAATTTCAGTCGGAAGCGATCGCGGCGTTAAATGACGATTGTTCCGTAGTCGTGTGCGCCCCAACAGGTGCGGGAAAAACCCTGATTGGGGAATACGCTATACACCGCGCCCTGCATCGCGGAGGGCGAGTATTTTACACCACGCCCTTAAAAGCACTATCCAATCAGAAATTACGAGACTTTCGCGAAGTCTTCGGCGCGGACAGGGTAGGTTTATTGACTGGCGATGTCTCCATCAACCGGGATGCCCCAATCCTAGTGATGACGACAGAAATCTTCCGCAATATGCTTTACGGCACCCGCATCGGCGAAGTCGGCACCTCCCTAGCTGGAGTCGAAGCCGTCGTGCTAGATGAGTGCCACTACATGAACGACCGCCAACGCGGTACCGTTTGGGAAGAATCAATCATCTACTGCCCCCACGAAGTCCAGCTAGTAGCCCTTTCCGCCACCGTCGCCAACAGCGACCAACTCACCGACTGGCTGAATCGCGTTCATGGCCCAACAAAGCTAATATATTCCGAGTTTCGCCCAGTTCCCTTGCAATTTCACTTTTGCAATCCCAAAGGACTGTTTCCCCTGCTGGACGACTCGCGAAAAAGAATTAATCCCCGCCTCAAACCCAAAAGACAACAAAAAGAAAAAGGCAAAAGGCAAGAAAGCCCCAGCTTAGTTTACGTCCTGGGTCATCTGTGGCAAAGGGATATGCTCCCGGCGATATACTTCATCTTTAGCCGTCGGGGTTGCGACAAAGCAGTAGAAGAGTTGGCTGATATAACCCTAGTCAACGAACAAGAAGCGAAAATTTTAAAACAGAAAGTAGAGGAATTTTTAGCGCGAAATCCCGAAGCAGCACGCAGTGGCGGGGTGGAACCGTTGCTCCGGGGTATTTCCTCCCACCACGCCGGAATTTTACCAGCCTGGAAAGGTTTGGTAGAGGAACTGTTTCAAGAAGGCTTGGTAAAAGTGGTATTTGCCACAGAAACCCTGGCAGCTGGGATTAATATGCCTGCCAGAACCACAGTAATTTCCAGCCTTTCCAAGCGCACAGACCGGGGACACAGACTGCTAACAGCTTCCGAATTTTTGCAAATGTCGGGACGGGCAGGACGCCGGGGGATGGACACTACAGGTCATGTGGTGACGTTACAGACACCATTTGAAGGTTCCAAGGAAGCGGCTTATTTAGCAACCTCTGGCGCTGATCCTTTGGTGAGCCAGTTTACCCCCAGCTACGGCATGGTTTTAAACTTGCTGCAAACCCATAGCATAGAAGAAGCTAGAGAGTTAGTCGAACGCAGCTTTGGGCAGTATTTGGCGACATTGGATCTTAAACCGCAAGAACAAGCGATCGCAGATTTGTCAGCAGAACTGGCGCAAATTGAAAGCATACTTCAGACAGTAGACGGCAAACTGATCCAAAACTATGAAAAACTGGTTGCTCGGCTCAAAGAAGAACGCCGCTTACTGAAAACCTTAGAACATCAAGCCGAAGAAATGCGATCGCGCGAAATTGCGATCGCCCTCACTACCGCCTCACCCGGAACCCTCCTCAACCTAAAAGGCAAACACGTCCCCGTCTCATCTCCCATACCAGCAATATTAGTCGCCCGCATACCCGGTTCCGGCCAATTGCCCTACCTGGGTTGCTTAGGCGCAGATAACCGTTGGTACGTAGTCACCACCGCCGACGTAGTAGGTTGCCAAGAATGGTCTCGCTTATCTGAAGTCGAATCCCTACAGCCACCGCCGGAAATATTCAAAGCCAAGCCAGGACAATCCAAAAGCAGCACAGAAGCTACTGCTGAAATTGCCCGTCAGATTGGATGGGCATCCAGCCGCGTTCATGGTTCATCCCAACTAGGCAACGAACCATCAACCATCAACGATGAATATCCAGAAGTCATAGCCCAACAGCAGCGACTCGCCGCAGTAGAAGCACAACTGAAAAATCACCCCGCCCTACAGTGGGGCAACCCCGCCCTCTTAATCAAACGAGCTTCGCGGCGGCAGATGTTGCAAGACCAAATCGCCCAACTGCAAGCCCTGCTTCAAGAACACTTAGCACGCCACTGGGAAGAATTTCTCGACCTGATGGAAGTTTTGCGGCATATGGGCGGACTCGATAACGTAACGCCGACACCTTTGGGAGAAGCCGCCGCCGCCATTCGCAGCGATAACGAGTTGTGGGTTGCTTTGGCGCTGATGTCGGGAGAAATGGACGAATTAGACCCCCAACACTTAGCAGCCGCCTGTGCCGCCTTTGTCACCGAAGCACTGCGCCCCGACAGCTGGACAAGATACGACACACCGCCAGAAGTGGAACAATCTTTAGGCAGGTTGCGGACTTTGCGCCGTCAGTTGTTCCAGCTACAGCGTCGCTATCGAGTCGCACTGCCAGTCTGGATGGAGTATGACTTAACTGGTTTGGTGGAAAGTTGGGCATTAGGCGAGCAATGGCCGCAGCTATGCGCTAACACCAGCTTAGATGAAGGGGATATAGTCCGGGTGCTGCGTCGAACTGTGGATTTATTATCTCAGATTCCCCATATCCCCCATGTGTCAGATTCCTTGCAGCGCAATGCTTATCGGGCGATTCATTTAATTGATCGCTTTCCGGTTAATGAGAGTGTTGCTTAGAATTAGCAATGACTAATGGCTAATGGTGCAACTATTAGCCATTAACTAATGACACGGGCTTATCTCGCCTGGGCTACAGACTAAGATTTGCAGGAGCAGCTTGTGTTGAGGAGTGGTTTTCGTTTTTCAGAAAAATGCAAAAGGCAATCCCCCTTAAAAAAGGGAGCAGCAAAAGAAAGAATAATCTTTTCTTCTTTGTTTGCTTATTTTTTGCCTTTTTCCTTTTTACTTTTGCCTTTTTCTGTTAGTGCCGCACCTGGTGTAATGGGTGTGGTGAAAAGCCAGACAAATGCAACGCAATGGGAAGGTATTACAAGGCGCTTGGGGTTGAGTGGTGTCGCCTACTGTATTGTTGACTTGCAGCAAATTCGACAAGCGGCAGATTTAGCAGGCACACAGGTTTTATTTTTACCCAACGTTGAAACTCTGAGTGCTGTACAGGTGCAAGCGTTACAAGACTGGATGGGTAAGGGCGGGCGCGTTATTGTCAGCGGCCCTGTGGGGACTTTATCCCAGCCGGATGTGCGAAGTAAATTGCGATCGCTTCTGGGCGCATACTGGGGATTTAGCCTGCAAAATCCCTCGACTCTCGCTCCCACCTCCGGCAAAAACCAGGGATGGATGCAACAGAACGGACTCGCCGGAATTATCCGCGGCGGCGTAATCATTCCCGCTGGATTGACAAGTCAAACCGCCGCTGTCTGGAAATCCACCGAAAATCCCCCAGCAGTTGTGACTACAGACCGCTCAGTTTTTTTAGGCTGGCGCTGGGGAGTCGATACAGCCTCCGAACCCAAGCTAGATAGCGCCTGGTTGCGGGCATCCCTGACTCGCTACGGGGGAGTTGGGGATGCCCGCAACCCAGCACAACGAAATTGTACGCCACCGAATGCGATCGCAAGTTCTGCCTCCACCCCTGCAAAACCCCCTTCCCCAACCCCAACAAATCCCACTGCTGCACTTCCCCCCGCCTCTCCTCCATTCCAACTCCCAGACCTAAATGGCGACGGTCTAGTAGCACCTGCTGGACTAGAAGTAAAACCCAGCTCTCAGCCCATCACAGCCTCACAAGCAACTGCCATGCGTCAAGAGCTAGAAGCTCTTATCGGTCGTTTTGAGAGCGCCCAGCTAGCCGCCAACGCCATTACAGGAGGATTGGAGAACCGGGGAACTTCCTCAACTCAAAACTCAAAACTCAAAACCCCAAATCCACTTAGTAATGCCCGCATAGCGCTGCAAAACTTTCTTCAACTCGTTGCCCAAAAAAACTACACAGGAGCCAGACAACAGTGGCTTCAGGCGCGACGCATTCTATGGGACAACTACCCCAAAGACCGACCCCAAACCCAGCCAGAAATTCGGGCAATGTGGTTAGACCGAGGTACGATTATTCGAGCTGGTTCAGAGCAGCAATTAGCTAAAATTTTCGACCGACTAGCAGCAGCAGGGTTTAACACCGTCTTTTTTGAAACCGTCAATGCTGGATATCCCATTTACCCTAGTCGCGTTGCCCAAATTAAAAACCCCCTGGTGCGTCGCTGGGACCCCCTAGCATCTGCTGTCAAATTAGCCCACCAGCGAGGCATGGAATTGCACGCTTGGGTATGGATTTTCGCTATTGGCAACCAGCGTCACAACGCCCTGCTCAACCTCCCCAAAGAATATCCCGGCCCAGTGCTTGACCTGAACCCTACCTGGGCAGGCTACGATAACCGGGGGCGCATTTTCCATCTGGGTTCGGGTAAAACTTTTCTTGACCCTGCCAATCCAGAGGCGCGGCGTTATTTAATACAAATGTTGGAGGAAATTGTCAAGAATTATCAAGTTGATGGGGTTCAGTTCGACTATATTCGTAATCCCTTTCAAGACCCTAATGCCGGATATTCCTTCGGCTACGGGACGGCTGCTCGCCAGCAATTTCAGCAACTAACTGGGGTAGATCCGGTCAAGATTTCTCCAAAAGATAGAGACTTGTGGCAAAGGTGGACGCAGTTTCGCACTAATGCAATTGACAGCTTTGTAGCAGAAGCATCGAGAAATCTACGCTCTATAAAAAGTAATATCATTTTGTCGGCGGCAGTGTTTCCCTTTCCTAAAAATGAACGCCTGCAAAAACTGCAACAAAATTGGGAAGTTTGGGCGCAACGAGGCGATATAGATTTATTGGTGCCGATGACTTATGCTCTGGATACCAACAGATTGCAGAGTTTAACACAGCCTTTGCTAAGTCAAAATCAACTGGGTTCAACCTTGATTTTGCCATCTATACGACTGCTGAATCTGCCGGATGTGGTGGCAATAGATCAAATTCAGGCACTGCGAAATTTTCCTGCTAGTGGTTACGCCTTATTTGCTGCGGAAAATCTCAATGATAATCTGCAAGGAATCTTCCGTCGTAGTCAGTCGCTACAAGCGATCGCATCCCCTCTACCGTATCGTCAACCTTTCAAAGCGGCAGCTGCCCGTTATGCCTCTCTACAACAAGAATGGAATTTTCAAGAGGCAAATAATCAACTTTCGATTAAAGAACCAGCCCTCTCGGAATGGCGAAAACAAGCAGATGCTCTCTCAAAGGCACTGGATCAGCTAGCAGCTAATCCTTCTGCAAATAATCTGACAATGGCAAAAGCCCTGTTAGCATCGTTTCAATTTCAATTCAAGAAATGGATGCAATCGGAAGGTTTAGAGCAACCTTATCAAGTCGAAGTTTGGGCAAATCGTTTGGCAACTTTAGAAAGATTGTTACTTTATGGTGAGCGCACATTGAAGTAAAAAGGTAATTATGTAAAAGGTTAAAGTGAGGCAATCGCGGGTGCATCCCAGCAAAAATACCAGGAGAAACGGAAATCGCGGCTACACAAAGGAAGTCTGCGCCAGACTTGAGTCAGAGCGCATTTTTGCATAGGTGAGGCAATTGCCTCACTCTCAGCATTCCTGGGATCTGATTCTTAACGAGAGAACTCTTTCACGGAGTAACGTTGACAGCTCCTAAAATTAGGCCCGTAATAATTGCAATAGCAATAAAAATGAGTGCTATCAATATCAGCCAATACTGAAGAGTATATAGTTTCCTCAGTTGCTCAAGCGCTATCATTAAATTTTCGATATCGTTTCCTTGAGTATCAGCAATTAAATTAAAAGAAGAGGCGGCTTTAGTAGTCCAGAAGCCAATGAGTATTTGCAAAACTCCATTAATAATGCCGCTGATTAAACCCGATCTGACACTAACGATTCCCCCGATAATTAGAAGCACTCCCAAGGCAATTAGGAAGTAGCTAACAAAGCGCATTTTTTGAGCAAGATCCTTAATCAGATGGTTGTGCGACTGGTTAAACTCGTAGCGATCGCTTTCCACTTCAAACTTCCTCCCCATGAACTGAGATAGATTTTAGGACATCGCTGCCAGATTGGGATCGTAGATATAGAAAACGATAAGCGATGCGTGAAGCAAAGCGATCGCTCTCGTAAATCTTGAACCGTTCCCAACGCTTCATAATCTCAAATGCGCTGCAAACAATTTGTCCCTTTACGTAGCAAAGCGTGTAGCTTAGCATCAAGACAGTTTTAGCTGCCAACCAAGAGCAGACATGAACCGAGGGGAGCAGAAATTGTGGTAGCAGACTTCAAAGAAACAGATTTAAGGGGATCTCATCTCAAAGGGAAAGATTTGCGGGCAAAAGACCTCAGAGGGGTTAACCTCAGCGAGGCGAACCTGACTTATGCAGACATGATTGAAGCCAACTTGGCTTCAGCAAACCTGAGTGGATCGAATCTGGCTGGGGCGTGCTTAAATTTAGCTAATCTGAGCGAGACAAATCTCAGAGGAGCCGATCTGAGTGCCACAAACTTTGTCGGGGCTGATCTGAGCAAAGCAGATTTGAGGGCGGCAAACCTGAAAAAGGCTAATCTCGTTAGCAGCAACCTGGAAAATGCCAACCTAACTAGAGCCAACTTGATCGGGGCAGACTTAACAGCAGCGGATCTCACGGGAGCTATCTTACACCAAGCTATCTACAATCAAGAAACTCGGTTCTCACCAGGCTTTGACCCCAAGCAAGCTTCTGCTTACTTGATTGCCTATAACGTATCGCTAACAGGGGTAAACCTGAGTGAATTGGATCTAAGTGGGGTTTATCTAAAAGCAGCAGACTTGAGGGCGGCAAACTTGATGCGGGCAAATCTGGTTGGGGCAAATTTGGAAAGTGCTAACTTGGCGGGAGCCAATTTAGTCGGGGCGGATTTTAGTAAAGCCAAGCTGAGGGGAGTGATTCTGGAAAAAGCTGTCTACACTCAAGAAACTTTGTTTTCTTATGATTTTGACCCACGAGAAGCCGGGGCTTATTTAATTGCTGCTGGCGTATCGCTGCCTGGGGTTAACTTGGGTGGAGTAAATTTGAGTGGAGCAGATTTGCGGGGGACAAACCTTAGAGGGGGGAAGTTACGGGGAGCAAATCTAACAGAGGTAGACTTAACTAATGCCAATTTGAGAAAGGCTGACTTGGAAGATGCCGACTTGAGTAGGGCAGATTTGAGAGGGGCAAATTTGACGGGAGCCATTTTAACTCAGGTAAACTTGAGCGAAGCTGACCTAAGAGGGGTAGACCTGACTCGAACCGATTTGCGGGGAGCTAACTTGAGTATGGCAGACTTGCGAGGAGCGGACTTGACGGGAGCCATTTTAACTCAGGTGAACTTGAGTGAGGCTGATTTGCGGGGTGCAGACCTGACGCGAACCGACTTGCAGGGAGCTAATCTCAATGGAGCAGACTTGACTGATGTTGATTTTAGTCGAGCCAATCTTTGAAAAGGCAAAAAAGTTAGGAGTGAGGAATTATTAATTTAATTTTATACAGCGTCTCTAGAGCTGTATCTGCCTGTCCAGCCTGAAGACGTGCCTCATCAGAAGCCGCAGCCCATACAACTGTCATTATTACCACCACTACTACCACCACTGCTATTACCACCACCGCCGAACAGGGAAAAAATAATGGCTATGGGTATCCACCACCATGACCACCCTGAAGATTTTCCGGAAGTAGAATTATCTTTGTTCTCAGAAGTTGGGGTTGGAGTGTTACGAGGTAGCGGAGAATTTTCACCAGCTTGAGACTGCGCTAGTTCAGAGTTTGTAGAGTGAATTTTCGGGGGAGAAATTTCTGCTATCAGTAGCGTAGAGCTGCTGATAGTTAGGACTAACATAAATGACAACAGAGCGATCGCTATGAATTTCAGCAAAGGCAAGCGAGGTAGATAAACAGATGGCAACCGACTCAGAGTAAAAGATGGTTTGGCTACAATCCAGTACCGATGAGCGTTGACTCGCGTGAACTGAACATCTGGACTAAATCGGATGTTGGGTGGAGACCAGATATCGGACGGGGGGCGCTGGCTAAAGAATTTTTCATAGCTAATCAGCGTCTGGTTATAGAACCTATAAAAATTATCCTGTTCGCTAGAACCGCCACGAGTAGGGTGGTGGTGCAATGGTTTCTGTAAGATTTTGGCGCAAAACTCATCCCAGTACGATCGCGTGTAAGTCAAGTGCAGATGCCAAACTTGATCCACTTGATCGGACGGAGTAACGGGATGTCCAGCTATAACAGCAAGAAAGATAAACTTTTTGTATTCGTCAATCACCTGCTGAGTATATTGAACTGTCCACCCGTTTTCTCTTGCCAATCTTTGACTAAAGGGAAAAACAGCGTCAGGGTCATCAAGGGAAAATTCTTGAATACTTTGGTAAAGTTTTGTCTGCTGAGCGTTCATTGGTAACTCCTTTGTAGTTTTTACTCACCGATTCACTTTTTATCCTTTTTGTCTCAAACTAGAACCAGTTCCTTTTGGGTTATGCACATGGCAATTCCTTTCTCGTAGTAAGCCGCCTCGTTAATGAAAACTGGATAAACGGTTGATGTTCCTTGATAAGCGATCACTCGACCATCAAATGTCAAAAACATTGGCTCGCTTGGTTTAATAGCTTCGTAATCTCTAAATTGAAGTTCTGGGTGGATCATTGCATGAATTTCCCCGTCCTCATTTCTGGGATAGTCGATTGTCTGTAGGCATTGATAAATTGTGAAGGTATCTCTTGCTGGGAAAGGTGTTCCCCGGTTATAGGCGTCTACAAAGTCTAAAATTGCGTAGATAAGTTCTTCTGTTTGCTGAAATAAACGTGCATCCAACACGCCTTGTGCAACAGCACCCACTTCGATCGCGCAACCGAGTTCGGAAATTGATCTCAGAAACGGGCTATTATTCTCGTCTTTCCATCGATACACCTTCACGCTAGGATTCACGGATTTGAGATAAGCGGCTAACTGAAGGTTGAATGGATGCTTGGTACTTGGAATAATCGTCAGCCCCATGTTGGCTGTGGTAGTGTGCAAATCGATTGTTAAGTTGGTTTGCTCTTTTGGGAGCGATGCCAACGTTTGGTAAATTTCTTTAGCTCGAATTGCTTCATAGTTGGAAAGCTGAGCATTCTTTAAATCCTGTGGGTGGAAACAGCGATTGAGGTCGGTATCTACGTACCGTCTCCCGATTGCATACGCTTTAGGATTCGCCAAAAGTGTAATGCTCTCAAAACTCGCTCGTGCGATCGCGTTGGGAAATCGCTCGAATTTCTTCACCAGGTAAATTCCTGTGAGTTCGTTTCCGTGAGTTCCACCAACAATGGCAACACGTTTGATCTGATTCATATAGAAATCCCTTCCTACCCCAACCACAGCACTGTTTGTTGAGTCAGCCCAGTTGAGGTTTATAACGTCTTGCGATCCAGATTAGCCAAGCTATTACTATATGTCCAATATTTTATTGAGAGGTAAACTATATTTAAAAGATATAGTAGTAGCTAAAAGATGGAACTTCGACATTTGCGTTACTTCATCGCGGTGGCACAGGAGTTGAACTTCACTCGTGCTGCGGAGCGTCTACATATCGCGCAACCTCCCCTGAGCAAGCAAATTCACGATCTTGAAGTCGAGCTAGGGGTGCAACTGTTTGATCGCGCCAGGCGACCGCTCCAGTTAACAGTAGCTGGAGTTATCTTTTTAGAAGAAGCAATGAGCGCGATCGCTCAGGTAGAGAATGCCGTCAAAATGGCGCAACGTGCCAGTAGAGGAGAAATCGGGCGTTTGGTAATCGGCTTTACAAGTTCAATGGCAAACAGCTTTTTGCCAGACATCCTGCGCGTTTACCGCGATCGCTTTCCCAAAGTGGAACTTGTCTGGCGGGAACTAGCAACTTCCCACCAATTGCAAGCGCTGCGAGATCGACAGCTTGATGTTGGCTTTTTCCATTTAACGTCATGGATGCTTCAAGCCGCTGATTTATGCTTAATGACGATTTGGCATGAATCTTTGATTGTGGCATTACCAGCAACTCATCCACTGGCGAACCAACCGCAAATTTCTTTGAAAGCACTGGCACAGGAAGTGTTCATCCTCCCTTCTCGCCAATTCTCTCCGGTCTTATCTGAACAGCTTGAACATCTATGCCAACAATCTGATATTTCACCTGTTGTGATCCAAGAAGGAACAATGATGTTGACGATCCTGGGTTTAGTCGCTGGTGGCGTTGGAATTGCCTTGCTACCTGCGAATGCCCAAAATCTTCAACGCAAGGGTGTCGTCTACAAAAACATCACTGAGTCAACATCAACTATCCCGATGGCTGCTGTGTGGCGACGCGACGATGCCTCAGCTACTTTGCGTGAGTTCTTAGAAGTGACAAAAGAAGTTACGTGAACTTACTCTCTAGCAGTGGGTTGAGGTTGATGCTATGTCTCAACTCAAACCTCCTATTAGTAAAGCAATAATTTTAGTTAGTAGAATCGAATTTTTATCAAAAATTAAAGGGTTAAAACTAGCTAAAGCGATCGCGTCTAAAACAGCAAGTGATGGTGTTTTTGAATGGACACCAGAAACCACAATACTACCACAGTCTGTTATTTGAGTGACAAGTTTAAAGCATAAAAATGTTTTTGGGAGCCTACTGTTAAAGTAGAAACTCCCAATATTTAAAGTTGATTACGCGAATAGCGACTTATTTTTTCTTGCGCGTCCAAAGGTCGGTAAACATCATTGTCATCCCGCCGAAAAAAATAGCGATCGCCATCCCGCCTGCAATTGCATTCATCCAATCAATATTTTCCATTAAATTACTTTGCCAATTTTCATCTAGTCAACGCTACCAGATTAACGCCTCTGATATTGAACGGGGACTGGGGACTGGAGACTGGGTAAGATTCTTCCCAATCCCCAATCCCCAATCCCTTAGGCAACTTTGGGGATTTCCTTGAGATAAACTCGCAAAAATGGTTCAGCCACGCCAAGCTTGTACTGTTCCAGCAAGCCTTTGGCGCGGATGGAGATGTTGTCTCCTTCCTTAATAACCAAAGTCGAGTCGTCGCTGATACCCCGCGCTAGCATCATCTCAGTTTCGGTGGGATTATCCAAAACTATAATGTCACTACCGTGGTAAAACATCCCCTCCTTCTCTAAGACATCTTCCCTGTACTCAGCAATCAGCAGATCCAGCTTGGGATTACGCAGCAGGTTCTGCACGTTGCTGTTGTAATCTTTGTTCAAGTTTTTCTCAGAACGATTGACAAAAACCCCTTCGCGACAAACCGCGCCAATTGTCCATTCCGGGTGTCGAATTAGAACATCGTCAATAATTTCTTGGAGTTCTTGAACTGAAATCTTGTTGAAGGTGATAATCGGTAGCCTCGCATCTTTCTCTGATGCAAAGAAGGTTTCCAAAATATGCGAGGGTACATCAACGCTTTCACCCACAGCAGGTTTAAGGTGCATATAAATACCGGGAGCGGCGTTAATCTCGATGATGCCAAAATCACCATTTTTCCAAGATTTTGCCAGGTCGCCAGCAATTACGTCAATCCCAAGGCAAGTTAGGTGAAAATGTTGGGCGATGTCTTGCGCCAGGATGATGTTATCAGGGTGAACGTCGCTTGTCTTATCGATGCTCAAACCGCCTGCTGAGAGGTTGGCAACTTTGCGAAGATAGACAATGCGATCGCTTTCTATTACGCTATCGAGTGACAATTCCTGTTCTTCCAAATACATCTCCATCGCCTCATCGCACTGAATCTTCCCCAGTGGCGAAGTCGGCGTATCTATCCGTGCTGGCTTGCGATTTTCTCGCTCGATCAATTCAGCAATAGTTGAGTGTCCATCACCCACAATCGATGCTGGACGGCGTTCAGTCGCCGCTACAAATCTGCCGTTAACGCATAGCAATCGGAAATCTGTCCCCGAAATACTTTTCTCAACGATTATCTGAATTGGCTGGTCTTTAGGAATCGCATTGACTGCTCTGCTAAAGGCATATTTCATTTCCTCCGCACTTTGCACATCAGCCGTCACCCCAATTCCTTTGTGACCAACTACAGGTTTAACTGCTACTGGGTAGCCAATTTCTCTGGCTGCTGCCCTTGCTTCTTCCAGCGTGTAAACGATATCACCTTTGGGTACCGGAAAGCCCAAAGTAGCTAAGAAAGCCTTACAGTCATCTTTGCGAGTGGTGAAGTCGGAATCCAAATGACTATCGCAGTCAAAAGTTGTGGCTATACCGCGAACCTGTTTTTTTCCATAGCCGTATTGAACCAGTCCTTCGTCCCACAGATAAAAGGTAGGAATCCCATTTTGGTAGGCTGTACGCCACAGAGCGTAAACTGTTGGCCCACCGTAAGCAGATTTCCGAAATATCTCCTGTATCGTCTTGATCTGATCTTCCAGCCGGAAGTTTTCATGTTGAGTAATTGCTTCAAACCAGTCCCAAACGCAGTAAACTACTGACCGAGTTGTGCGTGCATGGAGCGATTGAACCGCAATCGTCACAAAGTTTTCATTCGGTTTGACACTCCAGTGGTGGAGGTGCAGCCCCATGTCGAGCTTTCCCACTTCTGAGGTTGTCCGGGCGAAGAGTTGAGCATGGGAATCATAAGTTTCCTCGCCCAAGTGCGGGTAGCGATCGCTAATAATCGCAACATAATCTTCGAGAGGACGCGCTTCTGTATTGTTCGTTACTGCAAAATCGAATACTAATGCCCCTGTCTCCAAATATGGGTTCGGGCCAATGTAATGCTTGAAGTTGAATATGTCGAAGGCATCAGTTTTTCTAGCATTGACTCGGACTGCATCGGTGCTTGTATCTCGGTTCATTAACTTTCTCCGGTTATCTAAACACCCTTAAAATTTGGAGTTTCGGTTATTTTGAACCTAACCCTATTCTGTTGCATTTTCAGCTATCGCAGGGCATACTCATTCTGAGTTACGTTCCCATACTATCCCAAAGCCTCAGCTTGCTTGAGATAAAGCTTTTAACCAACAGATGAATTGTCAGAATACCTTACCAAAACTAAAAAACCCGTTTTCTTAAAGAAAACGGGTTTTTTAGTTTTGGTTTTATCACCTGATATTGATTAAAAAACCTAAGCGTTATCTACAACCTGTTTTGCTTTATCTTTCAGGTCTTCTTTAAGGTGTATTGCCGCAGCTTCATCCTGCTTCATTTGCCCTTCAACTTGGTCTTTTTGGTCGCCTGTGACATGACCAAGTGCTTCTTGAGCCTTACCTTCAAGGTTTTTAGCAACTGCTTCCGCTCTGTTTTCAATGCTCATTTTAACTTTTCCTTAACAATAATTAGTTATTTTCGATACCCTATTTTTAGTATTGAATTTTACTATAATAAATCACCTCCCTCGGAGGGTAGATTATAGGATAGCTACGGGTAGTTAATAGTCCCACCCGTAGCTATAGCAATCCTAAATAATTCGTGAACCCCTGTAGGAACACGGCAATACCCTGTCCCTACAGGGTAAATACTCGTTCACAACTTAAATAGGATTGCTATATCCTACTTTTTCTTAATCAAGAATTGGCTTGCGAGTTTGCAAGTCAAATTTGTAACCGTGTGGAAGAACATGAAGCCTAGCTCCGCAAACTGCCAAAGCCTCATCCTTTAATATTTCGCCGACGTTGCTATGTGTAATCCCTGACTCATCGACAATAGTGACAGCGCCTTCCCCAATCACTTCAAACTTGTTATCGCTGATGGCGATCGCTGTATTCTCGTCAATACCAAAACCCAAGACAGCAGGCTGCTGCGCCAAAGCTGAAATTAAGCGTCCCATACGGCCGCGCTGCAAGAAATGCTGATCGATCACTACCCCAGGCAGAAAGCCCATACCAGGGCCCATTTCGACAACATTAACGCGAGGATTTGTCTCTGAATCTCCTTCAATAATCATGATATCTGGCATCATGGCAGCGCCCGCGCTTGTGCCGCCCACCACGATTCCTTCAGCGTATCGTCTGTGAATAGCGGCATCGACTTCTGTACCCTTAAGATTGCTGGTGATACGAGCCTGATCGCCACCCGTAAAAAACACGCCCGTAGCTTTCTCAATAGCTTCCAACGCTCTAGGGTCGCTTCCATCTTCCCGACTAGCCGTGTCAATGATTCTCACGTCATCGACTCCCAGCCGCTCAAACACTTCCGTGTAGGTACGTCCGACTTCATCAGGTAGCCCTGTCGCTACTGTCATAACGACAATCCGAGCCTGGGTACCGCCAGCGCGGCGAACGAACTCTCGCAGAATCGTGCAATCTCCTTCTTTATCTTCTGCTCCCCCGATAATTACCAATTGCCCACGGGCATTAGTCACGGGTGTGGTTTCTCCGGTTTCCATTTATTTAAATCCCAGGTATCAATGAGGGTGTGAATCGCTTTTTTTGACATGGAAATTCCTAGGAGGTATAAAAACTCCTAGGAAATAGGATATTTGTCAGATTGGCTGTCCTTGTTAATTACTTTACCTAATAGTCGGTACTGGGACTTCTTTCTATAGATATAATTTTCAATGTGTCTGTGTTCAAAATCACATTTTCTTTTTACATGAGGATTGGAAAAAGGCAAAAATAAAAAGGTCAAAAAAACTTTTTTTTTCCTACATCCGGAGCAACAAGCATCCCGTCTGTAAATTCCCTCCTCCGCAGTTTCTTCAATTAGTAGAGTAACTTTGCTTCGCCCAATACAGGAGTTTGGGTGCCGAAGACTTCGTAGAGGTCAATCCCTTGCTGCTTACCACGAGGTATTGCGCGGTCAATCCATCGGCATCTGAATAACTCTGGTTGACTTAGCTGGGCGATAACGGCATCACTGGCAAGAATTTCACAGCTGTAGACTTTTGTCAATTCTTCTAGACGGGCGGCAGTATTTACCACATCACCAATTACTGTAGAGTCCATGCGATGATCTGATCCTACTGTCCCAATCATCGCAGTGCCTGTGTGAATTCCTATACCAATGCGAAGTGGCTCATTTAAGTTGTACTGTTCGCGATTGGCGTTAAACTCCTTTAGGCTGTGTATCATCATCACGGCAGCGGTGAGGGCATCCTGTGAGTGGTTTCCGGCGCGGTCAAAGACAGCCATGATGGCATCTCCCAGGAATTTGTCAATAAAGCCATGATTGGTAGCGATGGTTCGATTCATCCGGGTATAGAAAGCATTCAGCCACTCAAAGGTTTCATTGACTCTTTGAGATTCAGTGATGCTTGTAAACCCTCGTATATCGCAAAATAAAATAGTTAGTTCTTCTTGTCTAGCGTTTCCCAGTTGAATTGATTCTACCCCTTTGGGTGCAATGCGTCTCAAGAATTGATCTGGCACAAATAACCGCAGCTTCTCTGAAAGATATTGATTAATCTCCCATGCAGCTGATATTTGCCCCTTAATTTTTTCTTTTACTTGTTCTTCAATTCTTCGCTCTTGTTGTTGCGATCGCATCTTGTTCAATCGCAATGTACTAGATATTTTCTTGATTAACAAATTACTTTTTATCGGCTTAGTAAAATAATCATCTCCCATCATTTCCAAGCCTGTTAACCTGGAATCTTCATCATCCAAAGCCGTCAAAAAAATTATCGGCACCGTTTGCAGATTTTGATCTTCCCGCAACTGACGGCAAACTTCAAAGCCCCCCATTCCTGGCATCATTACATCCAGCAAAATCAAATCAGGCCGAAAATCTTGCACAATTTCCAATGCTTGAGAGCCTGATGATGCCACAAGAGTTTCATAGCCTTGTGACTGCAACAACTCTTCTAGCAGTAATAAATTATTTGGCTCATCATCAACTAATAGAATACGCGGCAGGGGCTTTGTCATGGGATTGACAAGAGATAGAGCAAGTGGCGCCGTCATATAAAACTGCTTCTCCTAGCAACGATTACACTCGCGCCTTAATTTTGACTTGAGTAAATCTACTTAAAACAGTTGTCTGACTTAAGTAATCTTAGTTAGATGCCCCTGACCAATCTTCAGCTTCCTGAGATATTCTCAGTACAACCACGTAGATAAATGCTTTGTGTGGCTGCTGTGTCGGAAGATATATCTGAATCTTCTTAACACATTGAAACATACGCAATTGGCGATGACAATTAGTCATCAGATAGAAAGAAATTCAACCCCTTTAAGGGGTTGAACTTTTTGGGAGTGCTGTTCAATAACTGTCCGAAAGCGGCTAAAGATGTTTTGTCACTAATTCTGAATAAAAGATCGGACGGTTGTAATGACAGTATCCAGGTCTAAGGGCTTGCTGATGTACCCGTCGGCACCAGCAGCCAAACAGCGATCGCGATCGCCAGCCATTGCCATCGCCGTCATCGCAATTACGGGGACAGACTTCCATAAAGGGTGAGCCTTGAGTTGACGCATAATTTCAAACCCATCCACACCCGGCAGTTGGATATCCATGAGAATCAAGTTAGGTAGCGATCGCGCCAACACATAAGGAGATCGCATCGCCTCCAGCATCGTGCTACCGTCATAAATTAACTCAACCACATAACCTTCTAATTCCAACACATCCGAAATCAATGCCTGATTGAAGGCATGATCTTCCACCACTAAAATCCGTTTGGTATCCCTTGCGGCTAGATTAACATCGCCGTGGGTTCCTACGAGAAATGAAGACGGTTGTTGCTTAGCTGGCATCGGTACTGGCGCGGCTAACTCCTGCGGCACATCAGCTATCGGCAGCCATACCCGAAACGTACTGCCTCGATTTACCACTGATTCTAGAGAAACAGTGCCGCCGTGGAGTTCCGCCAACCGCTTAGTTAAAGCCAAACCCAGCCCCGTGCCTTCATGTTTTCTGGTTAAAGAAGCATCTATCTGCTGGAAAGGTCGAAACAGCAGATGCCACTTATCTTCAGGAATTCCGATACCTGAATCGGCTACTTCAAAACATAAGTAAGGCGTACTGAGATTAACCAAACTGCGATCAGGGCGAAATTCTTCTGCTAACTCACTTCCATAAGCCAATCGTCCACTCAGTTTAATTTTTCCTCGATTTGGCGTAAACTTAACAGCATTGGAAAGCAGGTTAATCAATATTTGGCGGACGCGGCGCTCATCTAGAGAAACTTGACCCAGGGAATATTCGAGTTCCAGCGATAGAGCGATTTGCTTTTTCTCAGCACGAGGCTGAATCATTTTCAGGCATTGATTGCACAATTCTGGGATGTAAACTGGCCCCAGGTCGAGTTCTACCTTTCCAGCTTCGATTTTAGATAGATCGAGAATGTCATTAATCAATTGCAACAGGTGTTGACCACTTTCTTCAATCACCCGTGTATAGTTCGTCTGACGGGGGTTCAAGGTTCCGGCGATTTGTCGGAGCAATAGATCGGAGAATCCCAGAATGCTGTTGAGGGGAGTTCGCAGTTCGTGGGACATAGAAGCGAGAAACTCAGACTTGAGTTGAGAAGCCCGTTCTAAATCCTCGTTAATTTGGCGCAAGTGTTCTTCAGCCTGCGCCCTTTCAATCGCAACGCCCAGTGTACGACAGGCTGCTAAGAGCATATCTTGTTGGGGAGCGTCCTGAAGTTTCTGCTGACTGCGAGACTCCAGCGTTAACACACCAATGATGTTGCCGTTGGCGGCAGGAATCGGAAAAATGCCTAGTTGACCAATCCCTGGGTGGCGAAATCCAGGTACTGCTTGGGGATGGCTGTGATAATCGTCAATAAATAGCGGCGATCCTGTTTCTACTACTTGCCACAGTAAACCCTGACCGTAAGGAATTCCTTGATTCAGCAAGGCTTCTATCTCGGCAACTGCTGGTACCCCGTAGGTGGCAATGAACTGGCTGGAAATCTCATTTGTGAGCATACTGGCTCTCGCCTCCCTGCCCTGACCGATGATCACTTTGACATCGCCGAAGGCAGCGCCCATTGTCGCCACTAGGTAGGAAAGTGCAAATTGCCCAATCTCCCGTAACTCACTGGCTGGCTGTAGCCGTTGCGTCATTCCCTGCAAAAAGGTTAAACGCCTCAACTCGGCGTTTAAACGTGCCTGGGATTGTTGATAACCAGTGACATCGCGGAAGGTAAACAGCCGTCCGCCATCGTTGGTTAAGGTGGTGTAAACTTCGAGGCAGATGCCGTTAGCTTGCTCTATGTAAAGGGAAACATTCTCAGTGTCTGGTCTGTTTAGGGCAGATGCGATTTGCTGGCGCTGCTGTTGAGACCAGTAGCCCTGTGCTACGACTTCAGCGAAGACATCATTACAATGTGGCTTACTAGCAAGCCTGTCGTCAGAAAGCCCCAAAATTTCGGTTAATTTGCGATTAAACAATACCAGGTGATGGCAGCGATCAAACAATGCGATCGCATTGTCTACTTGATTCAAAATCAGTTCTTGTTCCTCCTTTAACTGCTGCAAAGTAGCGATCATCTGCTCTGGCTCTATTGTTTTCATCAAGAAGGAAGGGGTTAAACTTTATTTATCTAAATTAACGAAATTTAACACCTTCCTTGAGTGAGGCAAATAACGCATTAATTGTGATCTTAGACACATGGGTAATGTGAAGAAGGGATTGGGGATTGGGGATTGGGGATTAGGAATTAGGAACTAGAAATTGGGAATTGGGAATTGGGAACTAGAAATTAGGAATTGGGAATTAGGAATTGGGAAGAATCTTACCCAGTCCCCAGCCCCTAGTCCCCAGCCCCCAGTCCCCAACTCCCTATGTAAATATTTGTAACTTGTGGCGTAATTTTTTAACTCCTACCTGAGAAGTCAATTGAGGTGCAAAAGTGGGCTATTGGTAGTAGAATCAGAAATTACCCCTACTCCATTCGACGCATACTTTTAAAACCTCACACTTAGTGATAGCAAGCCAAAAGGCTTGGGTGTTATGATTTCAAGCACTTTGCCTTGAGATCGTCATCTCAGTCCCTTGTTGTTCTTCGTCAAATCTCTGGGTGGGGTGAGATCACTTCTATCCAAAGGTAGACATGATGAAATAGAGAGCAGTTAATACTCAAATGGGTTGGCGTGAAATGAGGTTTGTAGGGCAAACTTTAGATCAGGAAAGTGAGTTTGGTGTCGTTCGTCCTACGTCCGGATTCCAAACTCATGAATCGAAGACTCAAACGACGCTGGGAACTCAAAACTCCATGTCATCGGCTCAAGAAATAGCACAGAATTGGCAAAAAGAGCTGGCATCTGACTGTCCTGAATATAGCGCAGCAACCCACGAAAGTATTATTAGCTGGCTGATGGGCGAGGACTTAGAGCGTTTTGAAACGTTTAACCCAACTCAGATGACAATTGCTAAGCAAGCGATGGAATATCGCTATCGCATTTTACGGCAACGTTATTTAGGAGTGGGGCCAGAGCGTGCCTATCGCAACTTAACTACGCGACTGGGCAGTTTGGTGTTGTTGAGGAATAAAATCCGCACCTGGGTGGCTTTGTCGCGCGATCGCCAGCGAGCAGTAGTAGATGTGTTGCAGGAAGTAATTCAGGAGTTACTTCATAGTGATCGCTACATTCAACAACAAATTACCTGGATTACCAAATGTACCGAAGACACTCGTCTTCGTAACTCCCTGCTGATGAGCAGCATTGAAGAATATTGCCTTAGACCGATTCGCAACCAGCCGCTGTTAGTGTATAGGTTTGTTAACTATCTGCGTCGTTCTCAGCGCGGCGGCATGACTCACGTCCCGGATGGAGAGTTGGTGCGACTGGTTTCGGAGGAAGTGACGCCGGATGAAGCAGACAATCCGGTGAGTTTACTAGACGCGCAAGCGGTTTCCCAATACCAAGAAAATCAGGCAATTGAAGAACAAATGTCCATGCGGACAGCTGTTAAGCAGGAATTTAGGAGTTATTTAACTGAAAACGTCAGTAAAGAAGCTGCTGCATGGTTGGAGCTTTACCTGCAAGGAAAGTCTCAAGAAGCGATCGCCAGCGCCTTGAACTTGCAGATCAAAGAAGTTTATCGTCTGCGGGAAAAAGTCAGCTACCACGCGATTCGGGTTTTTGCCATCAAAACTCAGCCAGAGCTAGTCGCAAATTGGCTACAAACCTCTGTACAGGATAGCTTTGGGCTGACACTCACCCAATGGCAGCAATTGTGCGAAAGCGTTACCCCGGTAAGTCGCCAGCTAATTGAGCTGTTGAAAAATGGTAAATCAATGGAAGCGATCGCGGCTGAGCTGAACATGAAAAGCCATCAAGTTATGGGAGAATGGAGCAAACTCTACTTAGCCGCTCAAGCTTTGCGGAGCGATCCCTGAGCCGTGCCCAAAAACACTGGCATTCTCTCCCTATAGTCTTAACGAAACTATAACTATTGACTGGTTTATTGACATTAAACCGCTAATCAATCGCGGTAACTCCATCGAAGGTGCATCTAAGATATTAATCAGGACTTAGATATTTGGAATAGTGACTAGGGGCTAGGGAGGAAAAATTCTTTTTGCCTTTTGCATAAGAACCTTTTACCTTTGTCTTTGCCTTTTTCTCCAATCCAATACGGTCTGCTTAAGAATAGTTGTAGGTTAGTCCCTTAGCACCTCACTCAACAGGCATATAGCATTTGTTGGATGAGGTGCTATCCCAACAAATCGTAGGGTTTGGATATTTGGCTTTAAGTGAACCGTGTTGGTTCTCCAATCCCACCTTCGATAGATGTAAACAAATGTTTAGACTGATTGACAAGCTCCTGCCCTTTGAAGCCTGTCTTTACTATCAAATCTTACCCCTAGCCGTTGAAGGCAGCTGCCTGAAACTCGGCATGGTGCATCCAGACGATACCGCCACCTTAGACTACCTCCGCCGCATCCTGGCCTACCAGAACTACTCCCTAGAAATCCAGGTAATAAAAGCCGAGGCTCTACAGGCAATGCTCAGCGCCTACTTGAAAAATACTGGAAATTCTCAGAAACCAGCTAAAGATGCCCAAACCCCAACTCCGGCAACCAAACCCTCAGACAGTCGAGTTGGTGAGGAAAAACTGCACAAAAAGTCGGATCGGATAAATCGGGACACTCTACCAACCCTGATTGTGGATAGTCCACAGGAATTGATACAGGAAATCAATAGCGCAAACGCTCAACCTGCTTCCGGGCCAACTCAAGAAAGACCGACTGGAAAATCAGATTTAAAGCGCGACAACAAAGACACGGGCGCTAGACAAAAGACACCCGTTAGTAAAGAGCGAGTAGCGGGCGCATACCCTTCACCCCATCACGTTTATGATTCTACAGTTTTAACAACTCTTTCGCCGCAGCAGCTCCTTAAAGAATTGCTGCGGCGGGCGTTGAGCGGGACAATTGATCGGATTGATTGCGAACGCCATCTGTATGAAGGTAACATTCTCTGTAGTCGAGATAACGTCTTACATTGCGCGATCTCAGGGCTGCCTCTGCCCGTTTTGCAAGGAGTTATCGACGAGCTAAAGCGGATAGGAAGCTTACCTTTAATGCCAGTCCAACAGCATCAAAGGGTTGAGATTGAGCGATGTTATCAACAAGAAAGTTTGTTGCTGCGCTTGCAGATTATGCCTTCCCAGTATGGAGATGAGGCAACCCTGCAAGTGTTTCGGGGAGAAGCTTTGAAGGCTTATAAGCAGCAGCAACTCTCAATTCTGTGGCGGGAAGCTTTGAGTATTGGGGAGAAACTTCAGCGCAAGGTGAATCAAATATGCGATGTCTACGGCTCAGACTCGTTGCAGGGCGCTTCATCCGCTCCCATGCTGAACAAAGAAGCCCTCAATCACCTGCTAGAAAGCGTTGAGCAACAGCTCTCAACCCTCAGTCCATTGCCAAGTGATCGCAAACAGGATGATTCTGTTCGCGTTAAGGGATAAGATGGCTCCTCTGTAATGATAATCTAAGCGTAGGAGAAGCTTTTTCCTCAAGGCTCAAGGAAGGATGAAAGACGAAAGCTCAAACAAAGGCGGATGCGATCGCGCGTTTAGCCCATCGCTGCTATAAGAATGAAAGGCGGGCTGTACAGCGACTACAAAAGCCTATATCAAAGAGCGTACCTATTGCGGTAGGGTATTATCTAAGCTAAACAATGAAACGATTAATAGCCCATCCTAGATAATAGTATTTTCAGAAGTTAAATTAAAATTTCACACCTTACACTTCCTTTCATGCAGACCAAAGCTTTTTCTGAGCTTTTCCCCTTATTTAACACTGCCGCTCCAGAGACATTAGAATGGCTTTTGTCTGTTGCAGTCGATCACGAATACCCATCAGATAGAGCTGTTTTGATGGAAGACGCTTGGGGCAATGCAGTTTACTTTTTAGTGTCAGGTTGGGTAAAAGTACGTCGTCTCTCTGGGGAAGATGTCGTTACCTTGGCGATATTGGGCAGAGGTGATTTTTTTGGGGAAATGGCAATTCTCGATGAATCTCCCCGTTCCACCGATGTAATTGCTCTCTCATCAGTAGAATTGCTCAGTGTCTCCGCCCAGCGGTTTATTCAAACTCTTTTCAAAGATCCGCAATTGCATCACCGAATGTTGCAACTGATGGTGAAGCGTCTGCGCCAAACTAACTTACGATTTCAAATGCGCCATCAGCCGCCAGCTGTGAAATTAGCCAATACTTTAGTGGGTTTGGGAGAAAACTACGGCGAATCCACTGAGACGGGGACAGAAATCTTTAATATCCCCTTTAAAGATTTGGCTAATGTCACAGATATCAGCGTCGAGGACACAACAAAAATTATGGGGAAACTGGATAGTAAAGGCTGGGTCAAGATCAATCCGGCACGTCAGACGCTACATTTGACTAACCTTAAGCAGCTAACCCATCTGGCGGGACGAATTTAGGTAGTAGTCAGGGAAGAGTGGGAAGGTGGGATTGGGATGTTTCCACCTTCCCACGCCGACGGACAACTGGCTAATCGCTACATTAGTTAATAGTTCCCTATAAAAATTACAAATGACACAAGCAACAGCTGTTCGCGATCGCTATCTACCTCAGACAGCACCAAAAATTCATTACCAGGTGGCAATCCGCGAACCCGAATCCCATCTATTTGAGGTATCTTTAACTCTACAGAACTGGCAGCTACAGGTTCTGGATTTGAAAATGCCTGTGTGGACTCCTGGTTCCTATCTGGTGCGCGAGTATTCCAAGCATCTGCAAAATTTTTCCGCTTATTCCGGCGATCAACCTCTGACGTGGCGCAAATTAAGTAAAAATCACTGGCAGGTAGACACAAATGGTGTGTCACAAGTTACAGTAAATTACCGTGTATTTGCTAACGAGCTAACAGTGCGGACAAATCATCTGGACGCAACTCACGGCTATTTTAACAGCGCAGCCTTGTTATTTTATATACCAGAATTTGAGCAACAACCACTTCTAATTACGATTGTGCCGCCGCGCCCAGAGTGGCATATCACAACACCCTTACAAGTTGCATCTGATTTGGAATTGCCGATTTTAGATTTTGGCTCCGGGGATGTTCGTCAGGAATCAGAAAGTGTCGAATCTAACCAGGAATCTGATTATCCAAAATCGATAATCGATAATCGAAATACCTTCCTGGCTCCTGATTTTGACACGCTGGTAGATAGTCCCTTCGAGATTGGGACTCATCAGTTGTATCACTTTGAGGTTATGGGAAAACCCCATGAATTAGCTATCTGGGGAAAGGGTAACGCGGAAGCAGAGCGAATGATTCCGGATATGCAGAAAATTATTGAGGTGGAAGCTCAACTGTATGGGGGATTACCTTATGACAGATATGTGTTTTTGCTGCATCTAGCTTCTACGGGGGCAGGTGGCTTGGAACACAAGAACTCTTGCACCTTGAATTACCACCGTTTCGGGTTTCGCGAACCGGATAAGTACAATCGCTTCATGCAGCTGGTGGCGCATGAGTTCTTTCACCTGTGGAACGTTAAGCGCATCCGCCCGAAAGCGCTAGAGGTGTTTGATTATACCGGGGAAAATTACACGCCTTCTCTGTGGTTTAGTGAGGGTACGACGAGTTATTACGACTTGGTGATTCCGTTTCGGGCTGGTATATATGATATTAAGTCTTTCTTGAATGAGTTGGGTAAGGAGATTACGCGGTTACAAACGACACCAGGGAGATTGGTGCAACCCGCAAGCGAGTCGAGTTTTGATGCTTGGATTAAGCTTTATCGCCCGGATGCTAATAGTGGAAATTCTCAGATTTCGTACTATTTGAAGGGGGAAATGGTATCATTTTTGCTGGATTTGCTGATTCGAGCGCGTCATGAAAATAAGCGATCGCTTGATGACGTGATGCGGAAAATGTGGCAGCAATTTGGGCAAGATGAAGTCGGTTTTACTCCAGAAGAGTTGCAGCAAGTAATTGAATCGGTTGCTGGAACAGATTTGCAGGAGTTTTTTGCTCGATACGTTGACGGCACCGATGAGTTACCTTTTGATGAGTATTTGTCACCTTTTGGCTTGCGCTTGGTTGGGGAAAAGGAGGAACCAGTTGCTTACCTGGGGGTGACGGCGAAGACAGAAAACGGGCGGGAAATGCTCAAATTTGTGGAGGCGGGTTCTCCGGCGCAGTTAGCGGGAATTGATGCGGGAGATGAGTTGCTGGCGATAGACGGTTTTCGGGTGACGGCGCAAAATTTGAGCGATCGCCTGAAAGATTACAATCCAGGTAATACTATCCAAGTTACAGTTTTCCATCAAGATGAACTCCGCACAAGTCTGGTGACTTTGGCAGAGCCTCGTCCGACTTCCTATAAAATTGTGCCAGTCGAGTCTCCAGACGATACCCAGAAACAAAACTTTGCTGGGTGGCTGGGTAGTAATTAGTTGTTGATGGTTCATTGTTCTTAATACGAATGGCACTGACTTAACGGGAATTGGATTTTATCGTAGTAGCGCGTCAAATCTAAATTGCTCTAGCTAGTTTTAGGTTGGGTAGCCACGCGAAAAGCGGGGATTTCCCCGTTGAGCGACGTGGCGTTTGAGGTAAGCGTTACCCAACTTTATCAAGCCTTTGTTAGATAGCGAAAAAGGCTCTAGCCAATAAACTAATTTAGACTATACACGCTACTACAAGCCTTAAGTCAGTGCCATTTCTCTTAATACAGATGCAATAGACATTTTGCAAAAGTAGATAAACTATCTGCGTTCATCTGCGGTTAAAAATTCTAATATTCGAGTTTTGCAAAAAATATAATCAACCATGAACCTTAAACCATCAAGTTGAAATAATATAGCAATCCTATTTGAGTTGTGAGATGCCCGTAGTTCAGATCCCCGACTTCTCTCTCGAAGTCGAGGATCTCGCCTTCATAAATCATTTAGGACTGCTATATTACTTGATATAGGCAGCGAAATATGTATTGTTGTTTGCCGAGCGGGTATACTTTGAATCGTCAATTGTCCTCCATGTAATTCAGCCAATCGTTTAGCAAGAATCAGTCCTAATCCCGAACCTTGCTGTTCGTAGATTTTACGATTAAATTGCATATAGGCTCCCAGATTGGCAATTTGTTGGACATCCATACCCCGTCCCTGGTCGCTTACACCTAGAGTAAAGGTATTATTTTCGGAAATACTGAAAACGCGAATTGGGGTGCTAGTTGCAGAAAATTTACAGGCATTATCAACTATTTCTTCAACAATTTTCTTCAGGTTTGCCTCAGAAATCTTCAGAGGCGCATCTTGCAGTTCTAAAGATAAATCTGCTTCTCTGCCAGCTGTTTGAACTATTTTGCGCGCAACTTCTGCGATCGCTTTCTGGGGATTGTTCATTTGACTAGCCCGCAATTCCTGAATTCGCTCTGGCTTTGTCGCAATTAGTTCAAGGTCTGCATATAGCAGAAAATTCAGAATCAGCCTGTTTAAACGACTGGCAGAAGTATTGATGTCTGAGAGCATTTCCAGAACTTCTTCTTTTTCCATCAAATCATATGATTCGATAAGAAGTTGTGAAAATGCCATAATTCCATTAAGGGGGGTACGCAATTCGTGGGGAAGTGACTGGACGATATTACTCCGCAACTCATCCAGCTTTTCTTGGGATTGCTTATCTCCCGCTACCTTTTTTTCCAACCGAGCCGTGATAGCTCCCAAAAGTTCTTTTACTGTAAAGGGTTTGGTGAGATAATCATCTGCTCCCAATTCCATACCTTGACGCAAATCGGCTTTGCTAGCTTTGGCGGTAAGAAAAATAAAGGGAATCATCGCCGTTGCGGGGTTTTGGCGCAAGTTGGTAAGTACACCATAACCATCGAGTTCAGGCATCATTACATCGCAAATAATCAAGTCAGGTAGGTAAGACTGAGCTAATTGGATGCCTACTTGGCCATTTTCTGCACTAAGGGCATCAAAATTCTCGTTATCAAGCATTTCTAAAATAATCTCTCGAAGATCTTCTTGATCTTCAATTACTAAAATTCTTGTCATAAGTTTGTGTGTATCTATTCAAGGGAAGAGTAACAGTAAATGTTGTACCTACATCAATTTCGCTTGTAACCGCGATTGCTCCACCGTGTGACTCTACAGACTTTTTGACAATTGCCAATCCTAGTCCAGTACCAGGAATTTTGCCGACATTTTTAGCACGATAAAATGACTCAAACAGTCTTTGTAAATCTTCTTCGACAATGCCAAGACCTCGATCTTTGACTAGGAAAATGGCTACTCCATCCCCAAAAGATAACTCAAAATCAACAACACCGCCTTGGGGCGAATACTTAATAGCATTCGAGAGTAAATTGGTGAGGATGTGCCGCAGCAGTTTTTCATCCATGCAAGCATCGGTACACGTACCTCGAACCGTAAAGTCAATTTTATGCTGGCTGCCAGTTGTAAGTTGCAGTTCTTCGACCACGACAAGGCAAAATTGCACTAGATCGATCGGGGAAGGCTTAAACTCTATTTTTCGCGCTTCTGCTTTGCCAATCAGCATCACATCTTCTAATAACTGAACTAAATGTTTGACGTTAGATTGAATGCGATGGATATAGCTAAGTTTTTTCTCCTCTGTCCATTTGTGGCTGTAATTTTCTAGTAATTCGGCAGAACCCAGAATTGCTGTCAGTGGGGTACGAAACTCGTGAGAAGTCATGGAAATAAAGCTGGATTTGAGTTCGCCGAGTTCTTTTTCTTTTTCCAGTGCCTTAATAACTTCTTCTTCTGTTCGCTTGCGCTGAATGAATAAGCCCAATTCAGTCGAAGCTGAAATCAGTTCAATCAGTCGTCGATCCTCGTCACGAGATTCAAACATATAGAACAAGAGGACAGCGAGGACATTATCATTAGCAACAATAGGAATTGCTAGTGCGGCTTTTAATCCAGCTTGCATCGCCATCTGTACGCGGGGATACACTTGCTTGGACTCAATTGAAACATCTCGTCGCCACTCTGGTTCTTTCGATACCCAGACGCGGCCGGGCATTCCAACGCCTGGTGCAAATGTTACCTCCTCGCTCAGTCTTCTGAATTCGTGTAAAAGATCGCTGCGGGTATACCAAGCTGGGCTGCATTCGAGGACGGTTCCATCGGGGCGTGGAATCCAGGCTTCTCCAACATCCCACCCTGTCGCTTCGCACACTTTCTCTAGGGCAATCCGCAACGCAGCGTGAAAGTCTTCGGAATCAAAGACCGCTTTCGTTATTATTTGTAGGAAACGGACTTCTTCCTCGGTCTGCTTGCGCTGGGTTATATCCTCTGCAAGACCGACAATGCGAGAAACTTTCCCAGTTTCGTTTTTAACAGGAAAAGCGCGATCGCGTATCCAGCGAATCGTACCGTCATTGCGTACAATTCGATACTCCTCGTCGTAGTCGCTAAGCTGTTTCTCTTGAGCAGCTATCAGGCGCTCCCGATCCTCCCGATGGATAGCGTTCATCCAAGAGCTAGGCTGCTCGTACAGGCTTTCGCAACTGTAGCCCCATATCTTTTCATATGCAGAACTGACATAAAATATCTGAGCATGATCTGGAGAAGTTATCCAAAAGACTTCATTGATAGTTTCTGCCATCTGGCGGAACCGCTCCTCGCTTTCCCGCAGCGCTTCTTCCGTCTGTTTTCGCTCGGTTATATCAATTGCCACTGAAACAGCAGCGCTGCCTTGCTGATACTTTTGAGCAACGATTAAGTAATCTCTAATAGAGTTATTAATTTTAGATTGTATGACTCGACTTGCTGCTAGCTCCTGGCTGGCAAGAAACTGATGCAGAAATTCAGCACACTGAGAGTTTTTTTCTAAAAAATCTAAAGTTTGACCGACAAAGGCATCTGGAGACAAGTTAAAGCTGGCAGCAAGATGTCTATTGACACCCTTGAATCGCAGATCTGAGCCAATCCAAGAAACAAACCCAGGTACCGCATCCAAGACGGCTTGGAGGTGTTCTTTAGCCTGTTGCAGTTCCTGCTCAGCTACTTTTCTTTCAGTGATATCTGTTTGAATGCCAATATACTGGCTGAGATTGCCAGCAGCATCATAAATCGGCGCAATGCTTAATTCATTCCAGAACAGAGTGCCATCTTTGCGGTAGTTGCGTAAAACAACGGTGCAATCTTTAGCTTCTTGAAGTGCATCCCTAAGTTTGGTTAACTCTGCTTGATGGCGATCGCTACCTTGAAGAAATTGGCAGTTTCGTCCCAGCACTTCTTGTGCTTTGTACCCAGTCATTCGCTCGAAAGCAGGATTGACGTAGATCATTGGCAAATCGGGCAGTCTGGCATCACAAATAACAATGCCGTTGCTGCTAGCTGCGATCGCGCGATCGCGCAGTCGCAATGTTTCTTCTGCCTGCTTGCGAGCAGTTATATCGCGGCAGACACATATCATTCCACCATCTGAAATTAAGGTAAGGGAAATTTCCACAGGAAATGTAGTCCCATCCCGTTTTTGGCCAATTGCTTCTCCTTGCCAGCTACCCTTTTCTAAGAGAACGGGAAAAATATCGCTTTCAATTCTCCGCAGTTCTTCTTGATGATATAAATCTTTCCAAGCCTTGCCAATCATTTCCTCCGCGTTGCCATAGCCAAATGTTTGGACGTGCGAACCGTTGAGATAGATATATTCAACATTCTTATTAAGAATGGCGATGCCATCTGTTGCAGCCTCTACAGCAGCTAACTGTCGCCGCATAGTTTTCTCTGCTTGCTTGCGCGAGGTAATATCTTCTGAAATACCCAACAAATATTCTGCTTTTCCTGTGGCGTCGAAAATCGGTATCTTTTTGGTATGCAGTAGCCTTCCGCCTTTATGGCTTGTTTGTATCGGTTCTTCCGGTATATCTAAAGATTTTCCGCTTGACAATACTTCCCGGTCTTTAGCGTTGAAGAAATCAGCTACTTCTTGAGGAAAAAAGTCGCGATCACTCTTGCCCACGATATTTTTTTTGGAAAACCCAAACAGTTCTTCAGCTGCTTTGTTTATGCTGACAAACTTAAGCTCGTTGGCATCTTTGACAAAAATTGTATGGGGAATATTTTCGACAATAGAGTTAAGAAAATTTTGTGTGCGCCGCATTTCTTCTTCAGCTTGTTTGCGCTTGCTGATATTTTTAAAATAAACTGATAGTCCATCTTTAGATGGATAAGCATGGACTGCAAACCAGGTATTAAGAGTGGGATAAAACTCTTCAAATTCGACCGCAATTTTCTGGGATAATGCTTTATGGAATTGCTCGTAAAAAATTAAGCTAACAGCTTCGGGGAACTCGTTCCACAGATTATTACCCAGCAGTTCGTCGCGCGATCGCTGCAAAAGTGGCTCTGATTGCGGGTTCAGATAGGTAAATCGCCACTCGTTGTCTACAGCAAAGAAACCATCGGTGATGCTTTCTAAAATGTTCGTAACTCTATTTTTCGCTGCCTCCGCTGCACTCCTTGCTGCCTGCTCTCGTTCTAGAAGTTGCAGTCGCTCTTGTTCTGCCCGCCGACGAGCAGTGATGTTGCGAAATACTAATACCGCTCCATACATTGCTCCATTGCTACTAAGAATGGGGGCACAACTATGATCTATAGGGATTTGTCTGGCATCTCGTGCGAGCAAGACTGTATTATTAGTTAATTGTTCGACAACCACTCTTTCTTGCAGCACTTTCTTTATAGGAATTTCAACCTCTTGCCGCGTTTCACCATCAATAGTAGAAAAGACTACATCTATTTTTCTGCCTATAACTTCTTTGGCAAGCCATCCTGTTAGCTCTTCTGCCCAAGGATTTATGAAGGTTATGTTTGCTGTTGTATCAGTTGCAATTACAGCGTCACCAATGCTGGAAAGAGTTACTTCTAGTAACTCCCTCTGTTCTTGCAATGCCTCCTCGGCTTGCTTTCGTTTAACAACTGTGCGTTGTAACTCAGTAACATGAATTCGTAGTTCTAGTTGCGTTATAACTTGCCTCCCCAAAGCTTTTAGGGACTCAAGCTGCTCGTTGGTTAGATTCCGAGGAATTGTGTCGATCGCGCAGAGGGTTCCCACAGGAAACCCTTCAGGTGTTACTAAGGGGACACCTGCATAAAACCGTATTGCTGGGTTAGAAACTACCAAGGGGTTCGTGGCAAAGCGCTCATCTTCTAAGGCATTGGGCACAACTAGCGGTTTCTCTGGTATAAGAAGGGCATGGGCGCAGAACGCTAAATCTCTTGGTGTTTCTGTTGCTTCAATACCAACTTTTGACTTGAACCACTGCCGATTTTCATCGACAAGGCTGACTAAGGCAATGGGAGTGCCGCAAATATATGAAGCCAAGAGAGCCAGATCGTCGAATGCCTCTTCCGCAGGAGTATCCAGAATGTTGTAGCGGTGTAGCGCCTTTAGTCTCTCCGTTTCGTTGCTAGGCAAGGGTGCTGGGTTAGCTTTTGGTGTCGGCGTGTTTTGAGAACTAGAAGAGACTGTTTTTGTGTTACTCCTCTTGAGGTAGCTACGAAAAAAACTAACGCAGCCTAGAGATATTTTGCCCAGTTGTCTGTAGAGCGATCGCAGGATTGGACGCATAACTTTCATAGAGGGACTAAATCTGATATCTTAAGTGAAGATTTTGCCTTAACGTACTTCTCGATTACTCACTGCACTATCAACATGGCGATATATTGGGTTAGAGATAACCATGCGTTAGAAAACTTCTTCGCTACACTTGCTCCCCCGCTTTGACTAAATTTCTCCCTCTAAAAACAATAATTAACCTGAAAGATAACTGCAAAAAGTTTTATACTTTATATAGTTTCTATTTTTATGTTATGCACTAATTGTGCAATGTTCATGTAGCATTGACATCGGTATTATTACTATATAAGCAGCAAATAATAAAAACACTAGATATAATTAATATTAATCAAATTTTTATATTCTGGCCTATAAGCAGCAAATAATAAAATTACTAGATATAATTAATACTAATCAAATTTTAAAATTTTGGCGTTCCAGCCTCAAAAAAATCTTTTAAGGGCGGAATCTCCCATACCAACGAACTAGCTGCGAAGGAGGAACTCGCAGAAAGTAGCCAATAATTACTACTTGGTTAATGAAAGTAGTTTTTACTACACCAAGTTTTTGCCAACGACGTGCAGAAGTCAACACCGAAGCCGGGACAACGGTAATATTTCCCAAACGTCTCAGGCGAAGGATAAATTCAAAATCTTCCATAATTGGGAGATTGGGAAAACCCCCAATCTCGTGAAAAACCGATGCTTTCAAAAAGATTGCTTGATCGCCGTAGGGTAGATGCAAAAAGCGCGATCGCCAATTTACCATCTTTTCTACCAGACGAAGCGATCGCATCCGTGCATCAATCTTCAACTCAAATGCACCAGCAATTGTTCCTCTTTCAGCTAATGCTTGGCGAACTATAGCATCGAAACCAACAGGTAAACGGGTATCCGCATGAAGAAATAGCAGAATATCCCCCGTAGCAACTTTAGCACCCGCATTCATTTGGCGATCGCGACCAGCAGCAGCAGACAGAACTTGCACACCCAAAGATTTAGCTATAGCGACAGTTTCATCCTGACTTCCCCCATCCACCACAATCACTTCCACATTTGTCGTCTTTTCAAAGCTTGCTAAATTTAATCTAATTCGGGAAGCCTCATTTAAAACTGGAATAATAACCGAAATCCTGGGTGCTTCTGTCACTCATAACTCCTAACTCTAGACGCGATATATCGCATCTCTACAATTCAAAATTCTTAAGTTGTGCCAAATCCTCTGGACGGTCAATATCAGCCAGCGGTGGAAGATAGGCTATACTCAAATTCATCGAGGATGCGATCGCTATGGTTTTTGCAAATACCTCAGAAGTTCCCCAAGGAATTTCCACAAACAGTTGGGGAAAAACCCGACGCAAACCTATTAAATAATATCCTCCATCCAAAGCTGGCCCCAAAACCAAATCGTGCAGAATTAGCCCATCAAACGCTTCTGACATAATTTTCGCACTCAAATCGGGGCAATCAGTGCCAATAATCAAAGCACCCTCTATCCCGTTACTAAAAGCACCATCAAACGCCGACACTATCCGCAACCCTAAATCTCCATCAACTTGAGGCTTACAGACAAAATCAGCCCCTAGCCAGTCTTGCATCAGCTGTTGATTACCGCCAGAAAAATAAACTTCCACACTCGTAGGACGTTCCCCCTGGAGTTCCCTAACCCGTGAAAGAGTATATTCAGTTAACTGACGATGAAGATTTGCCGCACCTTGGGTTCCCAAAGCCGGAATTAATCGAGTCTTCGCTTTTCCCGGTTCTGGATAGCGAGTAAAAACAATTAAACACTCTTTACTCATTTTTCCGATTTTAGCTAAAGCGTAGGTTGGGTGGAGGCACCAAACCCAACTACAATTATTTTTAACTTAGCAGGAAAAGTATTCAGCTATAGCAGTCCTAAATGATTCGAGAAGGCGAGATCCCCGACTTCTTTAAGAAGTCGGGGATCGGAATAGCTGGCTGAAAACACCCTCAACGCCCTTTTAGAAGAGCTAAGAAAAAGCAACATCTGGCGTTACTTCTCAAATTTTCTTCGCTTCTATCTTCGCGTTCTTTGCAATTCAATTAAATACTCATTTCCAACATCCGCTGCATTGGACGCAACGCTGCAACTCGCATTTCCTCCGGTAAAGTCACTTCTGGCGTTTGATTTTTCATCGCTAAATAAAGCTTCTCCAGTGTATTTAACCGCATAAACGGACACTCATTGCAAGCACAATTATTCATTGGCGGTGCTGGAATAAACTTTTTATTTGGCTCCCGCTTCTGCATTTGGTGGATAATTCCCGGCTCAGTAGCAACAATAAATTCCCGGCTATCACTTGCTTGAGAATAATTCAGCAAAGCTGAAGTAGAGCCAATATAATTGGCGTGGCGCAAAACTGGAGGTTCGCACTCAGGGTGAGCAATTACCTCAGCATTTGGATGTTGAATTTTTAGCTGGATAATCTTCTTTTCTGAGAAAGTTTCATGGACAATACAACTACCTTGCCACAGCACCAAGTCTCGCCCAGTTTGCTCCATAACATATCGCCCTAAATTCCGGTCGGGAGCAAAAATTATCGGTTGATTTTCTGGGATTTGGTTGACAATTTTAACCGCGTTGGAACTTGTGCAAATAATGTCGCTCATCGCCTTAATTTCAGCGGAGCAGTTAATATAAGAAACCACCAGATGTCCGGGATGAGCAGCTTTAAATTTGGCAAAGGCATCCGGCGGACAACTATCTGCCAAAGAGCAACCCGCGTCCAAATCTGGCAGCAACACCAGTTTATCTGGATTGAGAATTTTGGCCGTTTCCGCCATAAAGTGAACCCCTGCAAAGACGATGACATCAGCATCGGTGCTGGCTGCTCTGCGGGAAAGTTCTAAGGAATCCCCGATATAATCTGCTACATCCTGAATATCAGGGTCTTGATAGTAATGGGCAATAATAACGGCGTTAAGCTTCTCTTTTAAGGCTTTTATCGCCTCAAACAAATCGTAAGGTAGTGCCTCGGTCTGGGTAATACCGCGTTGGGGAAGTGTATTGGTAAACACAGTTAAAAGATGCCTTGAGTACCAAGTTGTTAGGGGTGTAATCAGTAATTATAGTTGTTTTTACCAAAAGCTGCTGTGGGGGATTAGGTTTTTTATATAAGAAATTTCTCTCGTTCCCCGGATTGCTATTCTGGAATATAGGCAAGGGAGTAGGCATGACGAGTCATCAAGAGAAAATTATCAAAATCGCTGTTGTGGGAGATGTTCACGACCAATGGGAAGCGGAGGATGAACTAGCCCTCAAGCATCTAGGCGTTGATTTGGTGCTGTTTGTGGGGGATTTTGGTAATGAATCGGTGGATGTGGTAGAGGCGATCGCATCCCTCAACCTCCCCAAAGCAGCAATTATGGGCAACCATGACGCTTGGTATAGTGCCTCAGATTGGGGCAGAAAGCGGTGTCCCTACGACGGTGAAAAAGAAGACCGAGTGCAGGAACAATTGGATTTACTGGGAGAAACCCATGTCGGCTATGGTAAGCTCGACTTTCCAGAACTCAATTTAAGCGTGGTCGGGAGTCGTCCCTTTAGCTGGGGTGGTTTGGTTTGGAAAAATGCGGAATTCTATCAAGAGCGTTACAAAGTAACGAATTTTGCAGAATCCACCGAGCGCATCGTCGCGGCAGCAAATAGAGCTGCTTATGAAACTATCATTTTTATGGGACACAATGGCCCGATTGGGTTAGGCGATCGCGCAGAAGATCCTTGCGGGAAAGATTGGTATCCCATCGGCGGCGACTATGGCGATCCGGATTTTGCGGATGCGATCGCTCAATCTCGCAACCAAGGTAAAACCATTGCTCTAGTTACCTTCGGTCATATGCACCACCAACTGCGTCATACTAAAGAGCTGCGAAACCCCATCTATATCGGCGCAGAAGGCACAGTTTACTTAAATGCGGCGAGTGTACCCCGGATTATTCAGACACCAAGCGATCGCCTGCGTAACTTCTCCCTCGTTTCCCTGCAAAACGGTGCCGTCTCCCAAGTCTCCCTCGTTTGGCTTGGGCGTGACTTCAACATAGCATCCGAGCAAATTCTTTACTGTCGCCAAGAGTCAGTACAATCAATCCTCAGCCAGTAGTCAAAAGATCCACCAATCTTGATATGATAAAAAAATGAACCTGGAGAGGTGGCAGAGTGGTCTAATGCGCTCGACTTGAAATCGAGTGAACCGAAAGGTTCCGAGAGTTCGAATCCCTCCCTCTCCGTTACCCAAAACAGCTTGTAACTTAAACTGGTTGAAGTATTCCTTCTTCCAGTACAAAATTGTCACAAACTTACTTACTTTCCCCGGATGATTGGTTAGGCATCAGCTTCAGGCTATGCTTTGCTATGCTTGTTGGAGCGGTTATCGGCATAGAACGGGAACTAAAGAACAAACCAGCCGGCTTAAGAACTCATATGCTGGTGAGTTTTGGTGCAGCACTTTTGACATTAATACCCCTTTTGCTAGATGAAAACGAACTGAACTCTGATGCTCTAAGTAGGGTAATTCAAGGAATTACCGCGGGTATCGGGTTTTTAGGTGCTGGGGAAATTTTACGGGAATCGCAGCAGGAATCGAGGAAAAAGATTAAAATTCACGGACTCACTTCTGCTGCTGCTATTTGGGTTTCAGCGGCGTTGGGAATTGCCGCAGGTTGTGGGTTATGGCAGATAAGCTTAATTGGTGCTTTGTTGTGTTTTTTGGTGCTGAGAGTCTTTAAAAAGATAGAGCCTCATAGCTAAATTTTCCCCACATTTGGAGTTTGTGAATCGGCGTTTCATCTCTCAAAGTGATGATATTAAATTCAGCAAAGGGGAAGGCGCGGCTTAGGGAATCGCCTTGATATGCTGTATGAGTAGAGTAGCCTGGAACTGGAAATGAAACTTATGAATAGAGCAGTGGTGTCAATTCTAGTTTTTGCATTGTTAATATTAACCATTTTCTCTCCCTTTGCAGCTCTCGGTACTTTGATGCTGGTACTTTTAGCATCGGCATTTGTTTCGGCATTTTGGAATGTGGCGCAGGCAGTAGTAGGAAATCCTAAACAGCCTTCAAAAAATTAAAAATGCAAAACCCTAATTAATTTTGCATTTTTAATTTTTAATTTGGTTAACTCAGGCGAGTTACTAACTGATTTAAGCGGGGTCTGCCGAAACGTTCCCAAGCACTTCCGCCGCGCAGAAATAACTCCATCCAGCGGATCGGTTGATTATCTTTAGCGGAATTCCAACCGGAACTTCCCGGCGAAAATGCCAGAGTTCCTTCTGGGACTTTGAAACTGCCGTCTGAGTAGATGGCATCACTGACCACATCTCCGACTCGAACCACCACCTTTTGTTCTGGTTTCAAATCGACGCTATGGGCGGGGATAGTGGTTTTAATGTTACCGTAACCGTCACACCAGGCGATGCGATCGCTTGGTGCATCAGGTATCTGGTCTGGCTGCAAGACTTCTCCCAAAAGGCTAGTATCTCCCGAAGCGATCGCAGCAGCAGCAGTGGGAAACACATCCCGCGATCGAAACTGCGATCCTCCCCGCGAAACCTTCACTGTGTGTAAAACTTCAGCATGGTCTTTGATAAAAGAGAGAGTGTAGCCAGCAAATACACCCACCACTTTGACACCGTTTGGTAGCAGAGCATAAGTCAATCCCTCGCCCTCGTTGTTTTTCCGGGCCTCCGGGTCATCTTGGCGAGGAGCGCAATTGTGATATATTAGTCGATCTGCGGAACCAGGGTTTAGTCCGAGTTGCGCCACCCAAAAGCCAGTCGCCAGGGTACTGAAGGGAGGCACCGAGAGGCAGTAAATCTGGGATGCTGGTAAAGCCATCAAAAGACGTTGTGTAACCTCAGCAAATGCTGGATCACCGTTTCCGTAGTCTGCAATCAGGCTAATGAACATAGCGCCTCTGAATAGAAGTTTGCTACAGCAATATTACTGCTCACCGAATCAAAAAGCGATCGCTTTTATTTTGAGATAAACTCGTGACACTAGAAGGCAATGGTTAGATGTCCGATATTTTCGTAATGATTCGGAATCAGGATAACAATGCCCTGACTTCCATTGATGGCATTGCATTTGTAACTTTACTTCGGCAAGACGGACAGCCGCTTGCAGAGGAGACTTTTGACTTAATTTATGCGGATGCGGGTTTTGATGACCTTCCGGTTGGGGAATACACTGTAGTTGTGAAACATGAACTGGTTGAACCTCAACAAGCAACCTACGATGTAAAAATTATTAGTGAAGATGAAGTGATATTGCTAACATTTGTTTATCTAGAGCCAGAATGGGTATTTCTCCGCATTCAAGCTGCTGTAGAACAGAGATTATAACTATGAAAATTAAAGTTATTCCGCCCTGCTCAATTAAAATGTTTCGCTATCGAGTGAATTTTCTAGCGAAGGATCTCTGGAAAGAAAAAGACCCAATTTGTCGGGCGAATTTAGCTTTACAGCTAGCGGATGCGGCTACATCGCTGGCGAGACTAGAATTGCAAGAAGCGCAAAAATTACAGCAAACTTCTCATACTCATAACATTTCAGGTTCTAATGAGCCATGATTAGCCAAGTTTAGAGGATGCGTCGCCTACGTCAAATTAAATTGATTCCCCTAAAAGCGTAAATATCGCCTTTTTTACTATGAATTCCTTAACTTCTTCTCATCCCCAATCTGAGAATGCTGCCAAGATTGTTGTAACTGAAGTTATTGGAAATACTTTATGTATAACTTCTGAGGATGGACAAAAAGTTTACCAGCAGATTGCAGCAGCTTTTAAAGGAGGTAAAAAGGTGATTCTTGGCTTCAAGAAAGGTTATGCTCACTCTAAATGATATTGCCAGATTTTTAGATCAATTCTTTGCCGTCCATCGTTTCGGTGATGACCAAGGCGGAATTTACCACCATTCAACACGCCCAATTCATCGTTTTGGATTAGCGGTGGAACCTTGGGATGGATTGGCAGAATGGGCAAAATCTAGACAAATAGATGCTTTATTTTTACATCGTCCCTGGAAACTGGAACCAGGATTAGCACCAGATATGGGGGTGGTGGCGTATCATTTAGCTTTTGATGAACGCCTGACACTAGGGTTTAATAATCGTCTTGCAGATGTGTTGGAAATGTCTGCATTAGAGGTGTTGGGTGAGAAAGAAGGGCGACCGATTGGGATGGTGGGGGAAATTCCCACACAGAGTATGGTGAGTTACTGTAGTGGTTTAAACGAAATCTTCGGCGGACGCGACAAAGTGCTGGCGGGAGTTAGCGGTGAGGTGAAGCGGGTTGCTGTAGTTGGCGCGATGACAGATGCGCTGGTACGCGAGGCGGCGTTGCGTAAGGTCGATTTATATATTACAGGGCAGTTGAGACAACCTGCTGAAGCTGCTGTAAAAGAAACTGGAATCAGCGTTGTTGCAGTTGGTCATCGTCGCTGCGAAGAGTGGGGGTTACGGGCCTTATCTGGAGTGTTGCGCGATCGCTACTCGAAACTTCAGGTTGTCTTACCTCCCTGAAGGTGCAACACAACACCCCTAAAGACGATTTATAACAAAGATATGAGTCGTCACCAGAAATTTAACTTTCTCCAGAGTATTTGGCAACGTTTGCGTCAATCTCTGGCAGTTTTCCGATACAGCGATCGCGCCCTCAGCTTAGTTTGGACTACTAGCCGCATTCTGACAATCATCTTTGCCATCCTTACTATAGTGGCAGGTTTGCTGCCAGCAGCCGTCGCCTATGTAGGCAAATTAATTGTCGATGCAGTAGTCTTAGCTTCTCAAACCGGGTTGCAAAGCGAACGCCTTCAAGCTTTGGGTTACGTGGGACTCGAAGCGATCGCAGTCATATTACTCGCAGGTAGTCAGCGGGGTTTAACTGTTTGTCAATCTTTGCTGCGAGTCCTGCTGGGACAAAAAGTGAATGTTCTAATTTTGCAAAAAGCGCTAACGCTAGAACTTCCCTATTTTGAGGATTCCGAATTTTACGACAAATTGATGCGGGCGCGGATGGAAGCATCAAGCCGTCCCCTCTCCCTAGTAAGCCGCACATTCAGCTTAATTCAAAATGCCCTCTCCCTGGTGACTTACGGCGGCTTGTTACTGAATTTCTCCGCTTGGGCTGTGGTGGTACTTGCAACAGCAGCATTACCCGCCTTCATCGCCGAATCTCGCTTCTCTGGGGAAGCTTTTCGCCTATTCCGCTGGCGATCGCCTGAAACTCGCGCCCAACACTACCTAGAAACCCTGATTGCGCGAGAAGACTACGCCAAAGAGGTGAAACTATACCAACTGGGGGATCTGTTACTACAACGTTACCGTGACATCTTCCATCGACTTTACGACGAAGACCGCAACCTGACTCTAAGGCGAGGATTTTGGGGTTACTTGTTGGGGTTATTGAGTACCTGCGCCTTTTATCTCGCCTACGCTTGGATTGTACTGGAAGCGATCGCCAGTCGCATCTCTCTCGGCGACATGACCATGTACTTAATGGTATTCCGCCAAGGACAGTCTACCTTTTCCGCCGCCTTGGGTTCCATCGGTGGAATGTACGAAGACAACCTGTATCTCTCCAACCTCTACGAATTTCTAGAAGAAGAAATCCCGAAATCTTGGGGTACAGCAACTGAGGGGTCAATTCCCGGTGATGGGGTACGTTTTCAGAACGTCTACTTCACCTACCCCGGAAGTTCGCAACCCGCCTTAAATGGAATTTCCCTACACCTGAAACCGGGAAAAAAACTAGCAATTGTCGGTGAAAACGGTTCGGGAAAGACTACCCTGATTAAGCTTTTAACCCGACTGTATACACCAGACTCAGGACGCATTTTACTCGATGGCTTAGACTTACAAGAATGGGATAGTGAAGTGTTGCGCGATCGCATCGGCGTAATTTTTCAAGACTTTGTGCGCTATCAGTTCAAAGTTGGGGAAAATGTCGGCGTTGGCGATGTAGACCACATAGAAGACGAAAAACGCTGGAAAATTGCCTCCGAAAAAGGCATGGCTGAACCTTTCATTGAGAAAATGGCGCAAGGCTATCAAACTCAATTAGGGAAATGGTTTCGGGGAGGAGTCGAACTCTCCGGCGGACAGTGGCAAAAAATTGCTCTTTCCCGTGCATTTATGCGAACTGCGGCGGATATTTTGGTATTAGACGAACCAACAGCAGCGATGGATGCGGAAGCTGAAGTCAAGATTTTTGAACGTTTTCAGAAGCTTACCCAGCATCAGATGGTTCTCCTCATCTCGCACCGCTTTTCAACTGTACGGATGGCTGACACAATTGTAGTTTTAGAAGGAGGCGTTGTACTGGAAGAGGGAACTCACCAAGAGTTGTTGCAGCTTCAGGGACGTTACGCTACCCTTTTTAAACTGCAAGCCGCAGGATACCAGTAGACTCAACACAAAACGAAACCCAACATCCGTGTAAACAAGCGTGACTTATTGGATTTCTCCACGAGTTCGTCCAACCTACAAATTACTTCTTCTTTCCCCTTCTTTCTCTTCCTTCGCGCCCTAAGCGCTAACGCGCAGACTCTGCCAACGCGCCTAAAGCGCTATCGCGCATGGCTAAAGCGCTATCGCGCATGGCTTCGCTAACGCTAACGCGATTCATCTCTTAAATTCAACCCAAAACCATCAACCACAACTTAAAAGGCAATAACAATGAAAACCGAAATGATTGAGATTTTATCCAGCAGAGAAGTAGAAAAAATGCGTGCCTCTGGACGCTTAGCCGCCGCCCTCCTGTCCCACCTAGAACCAATGGTTAAACCAGGAGTAAGCACACTACAAATCAACGACGAAGCTGAACGCTGGACAAAAGAACATGGAGCAATAAGCGCTCCACTAGGCTACAAAGGATTTCCCAAATCTATCTGCACCAGCATCAATGAAGTAGTATGTCACGGCATCCCAAGTGCTAAACAAGTTCTTAAAGAAGGTGACATTATTAACATTGACGTGACACCAATTCTTAATAGTTATTACGGAGATACATCCAAGACATTCTTTGTCGGTTCGCCCTCACCTACAACAAAAAAGCTGGTTGAAGTAACCAAAGAGTGTCTTTTCAGAGGAATTGCCGAAGTTAAGCCTGGGGCGCGGATTGGCGACATTGGTGCAGCTATCCAAGAATATGCTGAGAAAGAGGGCTTTTCCGTAGTACGGGATTTTGCAGGACACGGCGTACACCGCATTTTTCATACTGCACCTGAGATTCCCCACTATGGTAAACGCAATACAGGTAAGCGTCTGAGATCGGGAATGGTCTTCACTATCGAACCTATGATTAATGAAGGTACTTGGGAGGTGGAAGTTCTCAAAGATGGCTGGACTGCTGTCACCAAGGATCGAAAGCTTTCCGCTCAGTTTGAGCATACAGTAGTTGTGACTGAGGAAGGTGTCGAAATCCTGACTCTACGCGAAGAAGAGATTCTGTAGAGTTGGTGGTTTGACGCAAGCGATCGCAAAATTATTATCGGCGTATCCACATATCTCGGCAAAACGCCAGCTTCCCGGTTAGTGCCATTCGCCCGGTAATATAATTCTCGTTACCAGTAGGGGCGGGAAAACCCCACTCCGACAATTTCAGTCAGCAAGCTATGGTAAATTTATCCCGACTCCCTTCAGCACTGAAAATCAGCACGGTCGCACTGTTGTTGATGATAATAATGACAGTTCTAACCTTACCCGCCCAAGCCAAAGTTACGCGCTATCTGAAGGGTAACTCCGCCGATGTTAATCCTACCTTAGCTGGCCCAGCCTATAACTTTGGCGGCGGTGGCCCTGATGTAGATGAGGCGATTCAGTGGATGATTAATCAGGTAAGGGGTTGTACAGACTGCGCCACCAAAGTTGATGTCGTAGTTATCAGATCCTCCGGCGATGATGGATACAACGATGCGATCGCATCCATGAACGGTGTTGACTCCGTGGAAACTCTTGTCATCACCAGTCGGGACGATTCACAAAAAGCGAATGTTGTCAATCCTATCAAAAACGCTGAGGTGATATTTTTTTCTGGTGGCGACCAGTGCGAATACACCCGGAACTTCAAAAATACAGCGGTTGAGGCGGCGGTAAAATCAGTAAATGCCAGAGGTGGCGCAATTGGTGGCACCAGTGCAGGTTCGATGATCCAAAGTGATTTTGTTTACAACGCCTGCTCGGATACTGTGGAAACCAGGGAAGCTTTAGAAGACCCCTATGAAGACATCAGCTTCACCTACGACTTGTTTAAGTGGGCGAATATGAAAGCAACCCTTGTAGACACCCACTTTAGCAAACGCGATCGCATGGGTCGCACCATGACCTTTATTGCGCGTCAAATCAGAGACGGGATATCTGACAGCGCCTTGGGAATAGCAGTAGACGAAGATACATCGGTTGTTGTAGATAAAAACGGGATGGCGCGGGTGATGGGAGGTGCTGCATACTTTGTCCTCGCTGACCATATGCCAGAGGTATGCGAACCGCAAACCCCCCTGACCTTCTCTAACTACAAGATTTGGAAAGTTGAAAGCGGCGATACATTCAACCTCAAAAATCGCCCTACATCTGGCTACTATCTCAGAAGCGTTAACAAAGGGCGACTTAGCTCAGATCCGTACTAATATAGCGTTTCTCAGTTGGGCGGAATATATCGCGGTTCTGAAGTTCTCCCCATCTTGGTAGGGACATGGCAATGCCATGTCCCTACATATGTATCGCACCCAATTGAGAATTGCTATAATCTCGTTCCCAGTCATATCTTAAAGCTAGTCGTGGATTGTCCCATCTGGCAAGATTGCGCCAGTCAACTTGGCTCCAACCAGCTTAACCAGCAGGCGGTCATTTACCCCAACCTTTGCATCAGTCAAATCAGCACCACTCAAATCAGCACCACTCAAATCAGCGCCAATTAAGTTAGTCTCCCGTAAATCGGCATCCCTCAAGTTTGCTTGCAGCAAATTGGCTCTAAAAAGATTCGCTCTGTAGAGAGAGGCTCCCTGAAGATTGATCTTATGTAGAAAGGCATCGCTCAGGTTAGCTTGGCTCAAATTAGCATAACTGAGGTTTCTGCCTGACAAGTCTTTTTCTTTGAAGTTAGCACCACGAAAGTCGCCTCCACTGAGATCCGAACGCGCCGAGTTGGTTTGATGGTGAGATTTAGCCTGTTCGTTCGGGCGGGAGCGAGAATTGGCTGCGGTATTATGTGGTTGTGTACGAGATTGCGATCGCTGCGATTGAGCCGTTTTTTTAGAAGTATTTCTTTGAAATGACCGCAATTCATCCCGTGCGTGATTAATCTCTTTGAGTTTTTCTTCAGCCTTTTGCCGCAACCGAGGATTATCTTCAGGAATCCGATCGGGATGCCAAATAAACGCTAAATCCTTATAAGCCTGGTTCACCTCTTCCGGTGACGCTCCAGGCTCAATTCCCAGCACTTTGTAGCATCGGTTTAGATCGCTCATCTAAACCATCCTATCGAATGCTAAGGTATGTTGACACTGATGCAAGGAGCCTGGAAATAATATTCAGGTCATTTAACGCTGAGCGACCATCATCATCGGCACGCCTCTAGCAGGTGTTAAAGTGATACCGCGACGTACAGGCAAAACTTCCCGATTATCGGTAAGTGCCATTTCATACCGAGATAATACAGTCGCCAACACCAATTTCATCTCCAGCAGAGCAAGCGCCCAACCAATACAGCGACGACTCCCGCCACCAAAGGGGATAAATTCATAGGGGGAAAATTGACGTTCCAGAAAACGCTCTGGCTTAAAACTCTTCGAGTCTGGGTAGATATCTTCCCGATGATGAGTCAAATAAACACAAGCAGTCAGCAGTGTACCCGGATCGAATTTGTAACCCATAATCTCGATTGGTGACTTCACAATGCGAGCGAAGGAAAACAACACAATCGGGTAAATTCGCAGCGATTCCGAGCAGATAGCCGTAAGATAGGGAAGTCGGGCAATTTCCGTTGGATCTGGATCGGAACCGATACTTTCCAGCTCTTTTAAAAGTTTCTCGCGGACTTCGGGCAGATGGTGAATCCAGTAAAATGCCCAAGCTAAGGATGATGCTGTGGTTTCGTGTCCAGCAAACAGCAACGTCATTAATTCATCGCGCAACTCAACATCTGTCATCAGTTGCCCGTTTTCATCGCTAGCAGACATCATTAAACTGAGGATGTCTGTACGATTGGAATCTGGTTGCTCCCGACGTTCCCGAATTTCGCTGTAAAGGAGTTCGTCAATTTGCTGACGCTGACGCAGAAAACGTCCCCAAAAACTCCAGTCACCTAAATCTTGTTGGAGAATTGGGAAGAAAATGACGGTAGAAGTCAAAGGCGAGTTAAAAGCATCCAGCATGGAAACCAATAGTTGCCTGAGTTGCTGAAAACGCGCTCCTTCATCAATGCCAAAAACTGCCCGCAAGATAACTCGCAGGGAGATTTCTTGCATGGCTGGATAAACTGGTTGAATGTTACCAATTGTCCAGCTTTTCATCACTTGTTCGGCTATTTGACAGATCAGCTTGCCATAAGCTTTCATTCGTTCGCCGTGGAAGGGAGGCATTAATAGCTTTCGCTGTCGTTGGTGGCGATCGCCATCTAATAAAATTAATGAGTTATTCCCCACTATAGGCTGTAAAATCTTGCTACCCTCGGCAGAGTCAAACTGATGTGGGTCAGCGGTAAAGATTTCCTGAATTGCTTGGGGGTTGCTCAAGACTACAGTCGGGGGAAATCCAAGCGATCGCATTGTAAACACATCACCGTATTCCTTGGCAGCAGCTTCCAAATATTCCAAAGGACGCGCCATTCCTTGGATGGTCTGCATCCACGCTGGAATCCGCGGACTATCCGGTAGTTTAATCGCAGTTTTGCTTGTCATAAAAACGAACCGCACTTATATTTTTTTAAGGCTGAGGAACCTTAAACGCCACCCCCCTCAACGTCTGAACAAAGCGCACGGGGGTGGCTCCCATTCCCTACATCAGATTTTTGATTGATTCTTTTCTGGGAGTGATGGAAACATCACAGAAGATGCCTCTTTGATCATTTTGGCTAATTCTTCGGGTGGATTATTCCGCGACGAGGACTCTAAATATTCCCCAGAGTAAAGCGGTGGCGCAGGCTTCATTTTGTGAGTAATGCTGTAGTAGCGATGACTTTGAGAAAATGCACCTTGCTCCTGTATCGATTCTTGCGCTACTTTCTTACGCAGTTTGATGATGGCATCAATAATTGCCTCTGGTCTGGGAGGACAACCAGGTAAATAGACATCTACCGGAATTAACTTATCCACCCCTCGCACTGCTGTCGGTGAGTCGCTACTGAACATTCCCCCAGTGATTGTGCAAGCACCCATCGCGATTACATACTTGGGTTCTGGCATTTGTTCGTAGAGGCGTACCAAGGCGGGTGCCATTTTCATTGTGATGGTGCCAGCAGTGATAATAACATCAGCATGGCGAGGACTGGTCCAAGGTTTGAAGCCAAAACGCTCGAAGTCAAACCGTGCTGCGAAAAAAGCAGCCATCTCAATAAAGCAGCAAGCAGTCCCAAACATCAGAGGCCACAAACTGGAAAGTCTAGCCCAATTATACAAATCGTCTACTGTGGTTAAAATGATGTTTTCGGAAAGCTCTTGGGTAATCTGAGGACGCTCAATAGGATTGATTATCTGAGTTTTTTGCTCGTTCGGCTCAAGTATAGTTGCTGTCGGGTTCATAATTTTCTCCTTTAGCTCAACATTGAGAACCTGATTCCAAGATGTCACCATCAATCAGGTTTCGCCAGTAAAGTTAAAGGTGTTAAGCACTAACTTAAGTCTCTAACCCCCGAATGAGGTATGGATCGCTATAAGCAAAAACGCCAGCGCGGTGTTATCCTTACTCTCCAAGGCTTGAAGAAGCTGCAAGATGCAAGACATCAGGCGGAAATTCTGGAAAATGCTGGAGACAAGTATACTCTTGAAGAATTAAGCGATCGCACTCAACTGGCTCCCTTTACTGTTGCGAAGGTTCTTGCTCGTGATGAAGGTGTCGATAAGCAGACACTCGCTCTTTTTTTTCGAGCCTTTAATCTGGCGCTAGATAAATCTGATTATTGCCGACCTAAACCAGATATTGAATCAACGTCCAAAAATCCCCCTAAAACTCGCTCTTGTTGGGGAGAAGCGATTGATGTCTCGGTTTTTTACGGACGCGAGGATGAACTTGCAAAACTAGAATACTGGATTTTGAGCCAGCACTGCCGGCTTGTCACCATCCTGGGAATGGGGGGAGTTGGTAAAACTGCGGTTTCGGTGAAATTAGCCGAACAAATTCAGGATAGTTTCGAGTATGTCATTTGGCGATCGCTTCGTAATGCCCCACCCCTCAAAGAAATTCTTTCCCACCTGATTGAGTTTTTCTCCAATCATCAAGAAACCCATTTACCAGAAAATATTAGCGCTCTAATTTCTCGCCTCATTGATTATTTACGTTCTTCACGTTGCTTGTTAGTTCTAGATAATGCTGAATCTCTTTTATGCAGCGGCAATTGTGCTGGATACTATCGAGAAGGATATGAAGATTACGGTGAATTATTCCGACGAGTAGGGGAAGCCGCTCATCAGAGTTGTTTAATTCTTACCAGCCGGGAAAAACCTAGAGAAGTTGCCGCCCTAGAAGGAGGATTACCCGTTCGCTCTTTGCAATTATCCGGTTTAAATGAAGTTGCCGGACGAGATATATTTAAAGCTAATAATTTCTTTCTCGGCTCAGACTCTGAATGGCAAGAACTTATTAACCGCTACGCAGGTAATCCCTTAGCTTTAAAAATTATTGCCACCACAGTCCAAGAATTATTTAATAGCAATATATCACAATTTCTCGCTCAAGGCACAACCGTTTTTGGCGATATTCGAGATTTATTAGACCAACAGATTAACCGACTGTCAGATTTAGAAAAGCAAATAATGTACTGGCTGGCAATCAATCGCGAACCCGTTTCGCTTGCCGAGTTGCGAGAGGATATTGTTGCGCCTTTATCCCCGGCAAAGTTACTAGAAGCGTTAGAATCGCTTTTCAGGCGATCGCTTGTCGAGAAAAGCAACTCCCTCTTCACTCTTCAACCAGTAGTAATGGAGTATCTAACTGAGCAATTCATCGAGCAAGTTGTTGAAGAAATTGTTAATCAAAAACTTTCATTTTTCCAAACCCATGCTCTCATCAGAGCTACAGCAAAAGACTATGTAAGGGATACTCAAATTCGCCTTATTCTGAAACCGATTAGCGATAAATTGCTTTATCTCATCGGCAGCAACAACAATATTAAAAATCAACTCGTTAAAATTTTATCAACCCTGCGCGGAAAATCTCCAAGAGAAACAGGCTATGTCGGAGGTAATTCCATAAATTTGATGATTCAAATGCAGATTGATTTAAGCCAACTTGATTTTTCTCATCTAACAGTTTGGCAAGCTTATCTTACCAAAGTTAATTTGCATCAAGTCAATTTTGCCCACTGCGAATTATCCAAATCTGTTTTTGCGGAAAACTTAGATAGCATCATCTCGGTAGCATTTAGTTTGGATGGAATTTTGGCTACTGGGGATGCAAATGGTGATATTCACCTGTGGCAAGTTGCGGATGGTCAACAACTTTTAGCTTGTCATGGGCATACTGGTTCTGTACAATCAGTTGCCTTCAGTCCTCAAACTAAGATACTAGCCAGTGGCAGCCACGACCATACTATAAGGCTATGGGATGTTGCCACAGGTCAATGTCTGAAAGTTTTAGAGGGACATAGCAGTTGGGTTTGGACAGTTGCTTTTAGTCCAGATGGGCAGATTTTAGCTAGTGCCAGTGTAGACAAGACGGTGAAACTTTGGGATGTCGCCACAGGTTTAGAGTTAAGAACTTTGCAGGAAGATAGCGATGCGGTATTGTCAGTTGCTTTCAGTCCGGATGGCAAAATTTTGGCGAGTGGCAGCATAGACAAAAAGGTGCGTTGCTGGGATGTTGAAACAGGTCGCTGCGTCAGAATTTTGCAGGGACACACTTGGTGGATATGGTCAGTTGCTTTTAGTTCGGATGGTTGCACCTTAGCTAGTGGCAGTGAAGACTGTACAGTACGTTTGTGGGATGTTGCCACAGGTCGAGAGTTAAGAACTTTGGCAGGTCATGCGAACCGAGTATGGTCAGTTGCCTTTAGTCCATCTGATGTCAAAGGGAAGATGCCTGTGTTACTGGCTAGTGGCAGTTGCGATCGCACAGTGAAGTTGTGGGATATTAACACTGGCGAGTGTGTCCGAACTTTACAGGGACACACCAGTTGGGTATGGTCAGTCGCCTTTTCTCCACATGGTTACACCCTTGCCAGTGGTGGTTTAGACCAAACTGTAAAACTGTGGGATGTCTCCACAGGTCGCTGCATCAAAACTTTGCAAGGACGGATCAGTTGGATAAAGTCAATTAGCTTCAGTCTGGATGGTCAAATTTTGGCTAGTGGCGGTTATGACCAAAAGGTACGTCTTTGGGATGTGGCAACAGGTCGCTGCATCAAAACTTTGCTGGGACACAGTAATGGAATTTTGGCAGTTACTTTCAGCCCTGATGGTCAAATTGTGGTCAGTGCTAGTTATGACCAAACGGTACGTTTCTGGTATGTGGCAACAGGTGGCTGCATTAGAGTTTCCCAAGGGCATATTGATGGAGTATGGTCTGTTGCTTTCAGTCCAGATGGAAAAACTTTGGCTGTTAGTTCGTACCGCGAGGTGAAGCTTTGGGATGTTGCTACAGGTGTCGAGTTAAAAACTTTGCAGGGGCATTCTGATGTAGTCTATGCAGTTAGCTTTAGCCCGGACGGTTCTATACTTGCCAGTGGTTCTCAAGATTTTACGGTAAGGCTATGGGATGTGAAAACAGGCAAATGTCTGCACGTATGCCAGCAACATATCAGTTGGGTACATTCAGTTGCTTTCAGTCCCGATGGTAAGATTCTGGCTAGTAGCAGCAGTGACGAAACTATCAAGCTATGGGATGCGGTGACAGGTCGCTGCTTAAAAACTTTGCCAGAAGGTAGTCATGGAATATGGTCGCTGGCTTTCAGCCCTGACGGTGTTCTAGCCTGTGGTAGCACTGACCCCAAGGTGAAACTCTGGGATGTGGCAACAGGTAAGTGTATCAAATTGCCAGGACATAGTTTGGCGGTATATTCAGTTGCTTTCAGTCCCGATGGGCAGATTTTAGCCAGTGGCAGCAAAGATGAGACGATTAAGCTTTGGGATATGCAGACTGGTGAGTGTTTGCAGACGCTAAGAAGCGATCGCCCTTATGAAAAAATGAATATTACTGGTGTTAGTGGTTTAACTGAGGCGACTATCACCACTTTGAAAGCTTTAGGGGCAGTTGAGTCTCCTGTATCCCCACAATAATATTTCAATCCCTAATAGGGATTAAGACCCACGACGCACCTATATCCTATAGGTAAGCGTAAACGTTACTCAGTCCAGTCTTAAATAAATGCCGGGGCTGGATTCAATTTCTTTGCTTGATGAGAAAGGTGATAAATTATCGTCTTACCTAAATTTATTCTGATTTGGCAGGGAAAACCGCCTTGTGCTGGTTACAACCCACATCAGAAGCAAAAGCTGGAGTTGCCACGGTGAAAACAGCAAACACACAATCAGACTAACAATCGCTGCTGATGCAGCGAGTTTGGCGATTTCGTCATGGGAGTTTTCCAAGACTAGGTAGGCTGAACCTAGCGATATCACCAAGGGGATCAGAAAAAGTAAGGACATTACCTGTCACCTCTCGAACTAGAATATACACGCTACTCCGTTTAAAAAGTACGCTTTTTTAGAGTCATTACTGACGGTTATTACTCATTTTTCTCTAGCCGCCTCTTGTTGTCATCACCCAATTGGATAAGGTTTATCAGTTAATGACTTAGATACACTGAGGAATCAGTATAGATCAGATTTTAAAATTATGCTTGATAGTGCTTGGCGAATAGGAACCGGCGTGAATGAGAACGATAATGGCTGACCTAAACAGAAACAGAAAAAACTTCAGCCAAAGAATTAAACGCTCTGCTCTTATAACGCAAAGATAGTAGTAGATTTTGATTTTTTTGGCTTCTATCTAGCGTTTAAAGCGATCGCGTTATCAGAGGAAATTTAGACAAAGGATGGTTTCCCTAGCCGCTAGATACCAGACGGGAATCTTACCACCGGCAGCCACTATCGGCGATATATTAAGTTTTGTTACAAATATGGCGGGGTGGGGGGTGTCACCCCTCAGAGAGGTTATAGTTAATTTAGTAGATGCACCCTGATGATCGACGCCCTCAAGTTCTTGTTGGGCGTTTTTATTTTTGGGGGTACGCCACCTAGACTAGAGCGGCGAACAGATTTATATTTATAAGCAAGTTCAGCGAGAGAGGGGATTAGCGATCGCTATCCCCTCCCTCGCCTACCCCTTAATTTTTGCCTTTTGCTGCCCTAACTCCCCGCCAGTCGGGGACAAATCGGGAGAAAACTTTTATTGCTGCGGACATGAGGAGACTTTAAAGACAACTAGCCGCTAAAGCCTACCAGTATTACTGCTAAAGCACCTATCACCGCCAAGATAGTGAGTACAAATCCGGCATTTGGGCTACCTTTCCAAGAATAATCTTTGTCTTTCATTAGAACTCAGCTTTTTTAAACGACTTTTGCTTTAATTGTTACATTTTTTAATGATTAGAATACCAATCTCGCTAGGGATTGCTCTGTTAACCAGCTAAAATTCCATCAAACTCACCCCGCATCTACCTATGAAAATCCTCCACGGCACATGGATTCCCAAGGCAGAAGCTAGCTTCATCCAAACTGGTGCATTTTACCTGTGGGTAGAAACTCCCGTTGTCCCAAAACGCCGCAACGCCAAACACCCAATTCATCCCTATCATCTTCGCGAATCCGACTTGGAAGCCTTCCTCAGTAATGAACTAGGCATCGCAGCAGCATCCAGACATAAGATTAGCGAAAATATTTCTCCCCAATATTTTGCCTTTCCCACCGCCAACAACCAACCTTTACCATCTCCTGAATTAACGAAATATTTAGAAGCTGAATTTGAAGAAGACTATGAAGGCTTTCTCTATTGGGAAGTTGATGCTTATGAAGTGAATACCATATTAAAAGCTGGCACTTCTAGCTATGATACGGTAAGCAATATTATCAAAATAATAAATGATATTCACTTTTTAGCTTTACATAATTCCTCAGAAATTCTCATCGGCTCAGACCTATTATTTTGGTATCACTACACCCAATCATTTAAAGAAATTATCCTCAAAGACCAATATATTCCCGCGCTCAAATATCGCGAACTCCCTGCCGCAACAAAAGGAAAGCGGAAACAAACAAATACTTTTGAAATTTATTCAGGCTGGGAAATTATCTCGGAAAAGTACGAGTTACTAATTGAAAAATTTGTAGAGTATATGCCTTTAGTCTGCGCTGCTGGCTCTGCCACCTTCAGCACAACAGTTGAATTTTATTCAAAAGAAACTTTCCTCCGCAACTTTTCCGAATGTTTGCTCAATGAAATCGTCACCCATACACCCTCCACTGCCAAATTCGATCAACAGATTACAGACACCATCCTCTACGGTTGCCTTTATCCAGAAAGAAAAAACCCGCAAACTACCGACCAAGCACTAGAAGAATACAAACAATGGTACGCTTGGAAAGACAAATTAACCCGCAGCCAAAATCCAGGTAATTTTCACCTCTGCTTCCAGTTAAAAGAAGCCGCTGCTGATAATGTAGATAACTGGCAAATTCAATTTTTGGCTACAGCTAAACAAGACCCATCCTTAAAACTTTCCTTAGCTGAATATTGGCAACTGGGTCAGAAACAAAAAAAAGACCTACAAAAATATTTTGGCAAGGATTTTGAAAATAACCTGTTGTTGAATTTGGGATATGCAGCACGGATGTATCCCAAACTTTGGCAGGGATTGGAAACTGACCAACCTATAGGTTTGCAAGTAAATTTAGCAGAAGCCTTTGAATTTCTCAAAGAAAGCGCCTGGGTATTAGAAGATTCCGGTTACAAAGTCATCGTTCCCGCTTGGTGGACACCGGAAGGTCGTCGCAAAGCTAAAATTCGCCTGAAAACTTCCTCTCGTCCCAGTCAAACTAAAGCTGCTAGTAAGGGATACTTCAGTTTAGACTCAATTGTGCAATATCAATACGAATTAGCAATCGGCGGTCAAACTGTTACTGAAAAAGAATGGCAGCAACTTGTAAACGCCAAAAGTCCACTGGTGCAATTTCGCGGTCAGTGGATAGAGTTAGACCAAGGAAAAATGCAGCAAATGCTGGAATTTTGGCAAAATAATGCCAAAGATAAGCCAGAAATGACGCTGACAGATTTGATGAAACTAGCCGCAGAATCAGAAAATGAATTAGAAGTAGAACATGACCAGACTTTGGCGGAAATGATGGCAAAGTTGCAGGATAAAAGCAAGCTGGAACCAATTGAAAATCCGCCGCAGTTGCAGGGAAATTTACGCGAATATCAAAAGCGAGGTGTGTCCTGGTTGCAATATCTGGAAAACCTGGGTTTAAATGGTTGTCTTGCAGATGATATGGGATTGGGAAAGTCGGTTCAGGTGATTGCTAGATTGGTGAATGAAAAAGAATCGACACCATCAATTTTACCAACTTTGTTAATTGCACCTACGTCAGTTGTAGGAAACTGGCAAAAAGAAATTGAAAAGTTTGCTCCCCATCTTCAAGCAATGGTGCATCATGGTAGTAACCGCATTCAACAAGTAGCGGAGTTTAAAGCAGCTTCTCTGAATCACGATGTTGTTATTACTTCATTTACTTTGGCTCGAAAAGATGAAAAGCTTTTGGAAAGTGTGAAATGGCATCGATTGGTGTTGGATGAGGCGCAAAATATTAAAAATCCTAAAGCTGCCCAAACTAAGGCAATTTTAAAGTTGCCAGCTACACATCGACTAGCTTTGACGGGAACCCCAGTAGAAAACCGCTTACTAGATTTATGGTCGATTTTTAACTTTTTAAATCCTGGTTATTTGGGTAAAGAAGCACAGTTTCGCAAGTCTTTTGAAATTCCAATTCAAAAAGATAATAATAAGGTGAAGTCTACGACATTAAAAAAGTTGGTAGAACCGTTCATTTTACGCCGGGTGAAGACTGACCAATCAATTATCAACGATTTGCCAGACAAGGTTGAACAAAAATTATATTGTAATTTAACTAAAGAACAAGCTTCGCTGTACGAGGCAGTCGTTAAAGATGTAAGCGAAAAAATTAATAATTCTGAAGGGATTCAGCGCAAAGGGTTAATTTTGTCAACCTTACTGAGGCTAAAACAAATTTGCAATCATCCAGCGCAATTTTTACAGGATGGAAGCGAGTTTTCAGTTGAGCGATCGCATAAACTCGGTCGTCTGGCAGAAATGGTCGAAGAAGCCATTTCTGAAGGCGAAAGTATGTTAATTTTTAGCCAGTTTAAAGAAGTTTGCGACTCCTTAGAAAAATATCTGAAACACACTTGTCACTACAACACCTATTACATTCATGGAGGCACCAATCGCAACAAGCGAGAGCAAATGATAGCTGAGTTTCAAAACCCAGAAACAGAACCTTCGGTATTTATTCTCTCCTTAAAAGCTGGTGGCGTAGGTATTACCCTCACAAAAGCTAATCACGTCTTTCATTTTGACCGTTGGTGGAACCCCGCAGTCGAAGACCAAGCCACAGATAGAGCTTTTCGTATTGGTCAAAAGAAAAATGTGTTTGTTCACAAATTCGTTGCTATCGGCACCTTAGAAGAACGCATCGACAAAATGATTGAAGATAAGAAAAAGTTGTCATCTGCTGTGGTTGGTGCTGATGAAGCTTGGCTTACAGAACTTGATAATGAAGCTTTTAAACAACTAATTTCACTCAATAAAGCCGCAATTTTGGAGTAAACTATTATGACGCAATTTAGCCGTACCTGGTGGGGTAAACGCTTTATTCTAGCCTTAGAATCTTTCAGCGATTCCGCTAGATTAGGACGCGGACGTTCCTATGCGAGTAATGGAAAAGTTCTCAAATACAAAATTGACCAAAACGAAATAACTGCTACTGTTAGAGGTTCAGTCAATCCCTATTTTGGAGTATATAAAGAGCCAAAATATAGCATTAATATCGAAATTAAACCAATTGATAAGGCTAACTGGTCGAAAGCAATTAAATATATTTCATCAAAAGCCAGCTTTGTTTCTAAGCTGCTGATGAATGAGGTTCCTGATAATATTGAAGAGGCTTTTGCTGATTTGGGGTTGAATCTCTTACCCCACAGCCAAAAAGACTTTAAAACCAGTTGTTCCTGTCCAGATTACGCCAATCCTTGTAAACACATTGCTGGTGTTTACTACGTGGTAGCGTCCCAATTAGACCACAACCCGTTTCTATTATTTGAACTCAGGGGTTTATCTAAAGAAGCCTTGCAAGCAGAACTGGCAAAATCTCCTTTAGGACAAGTTTTATCCAGCGAACTTACGGCGAAAGAAATTCCTTTAGAAACCTCAGCGTCTTACTATACTCCCCTAGAAAAAGTACAAATTACTGAAAAGATAAATCCCAGAGAGTTTTGGCTAGGAACTAAGCGACTACCGCAAACTGTTGAAGCAGTATCGCCAGCAAGTTTGCCAGCGATTTTGATTAAAAAACAGGGAGATTTCCCGCCTTTTTGGAAGAAAGATAGTTCTTTTATTGAAACGATGGAGGAGCTATATCAGCGAGTAAGAACCAAAAATAAGGAAGTTATGTAATACGCTCTTCCCCTCGTTCCCAAGCTGAGCCTAGAAACGAGAGGAAGAGGGTATGATATTAAGCGATCGCTTCACAAGTCTTGACAGAAAAATGAACTGGGGCAGATTTTAAACCCGCCCCTACTTCAGATATATTACGTCCGACAGCCGCTGCTACAGGTCTTAAGCTGTGAACTAGACTCACCATATCTTCTAAAGAAAGCGCCTGACGGGCATCGGAAACCGATTTTTCGGGTTCTGGATGACATTCAATAATTAACCCATCTGCGCCACACGCGATCGCAGCCTTCGCCAAAGGTGCCACCAATTCCCGCTTACCTACCGCATGAGAAGGATCTACAATGACTGGCAAGTGCGTTATCTGCTTCAAAGCCACTACTGCGCCTAAATCCAGTACATTGCGCGTATAGTTATCGAAACTGCGGATACCCCGTTCGCACAGCACTACATCCGGATTGCCGTGGCTTAAAATATATTCTGCCGCCATGACAAATTCTTCAATAGTAGAAGCTAACCCACGCTTAAGTAGTATTGGTTTACCAGCTTCTCCCAAAGCTTTCAGCAAATCGAAGTTTTGCATATTGCGACTACCAATTTGCAGCATATCAGCATCAGCCGCAACAGCTTCTATTTGCCCAATTGACATGACTTCTGTGACGACGGGGATCGAGTAACGCGATCGCACCGAAGCCAAAATCTGCAATCCTTCTACTCCCATTCCTTGAAAAGCATAGGGAGAGGTGCGGGGTTTGTAGACACCGCCACGCAAAGCCTGAACGGGTGCGGCGGCGAGATGACTAGCAACAGTTTCCATCTGATCCAAGCTTTCCACTGTACAGGGGCCGCCGATAATAACCACGTCTTCTCCACCGAAGCTGACTTTTTCTGAAAGTCTGACAACGGTTTGGTGATTAGAGTGAGATTGTGAGGCAAGTTTAGCGTTGATCATGGTTCGATTCTCCTTACAAAAAAAATGTGATGTTGACAAAACAAAAAGCCCGGAACCTGATTGCAAGTTCCGGGCGCTGGACGATTTATCGACATGACGCTATTTACCCGGAATTTGCTCTGGGCCAAAAGTAAAAGCCATAAAACCAGCTACTGAAATAGGTCATCACGATTAAAATCCAATCCTTGAAAAAAACAAAAAAACCGCAGAGTTTGCTCTGCGGTTCACCAGGCGGTTCCAATGGGGACATTGGATTCACTCCCAGTGAACCGCGTTAAACCAATAAAAGTAAAAACTGCTGCTGAACATTTGTAAGACCTATAAATCTGAAAATTTATTACATACCTTTAACCATTGACGTTAGCAGAGGGATCGGGCGGTGTCAAGAGGTTATGAGAGTGGTTAGGTCTGCCCGATCCCACATTGACCCTACAACTACTTTTTGGAATCAGCCCAAGCCAGTAGAAGCTAGACAGTGCAGTTGTCTTCTAAATGATGAGATGATATTAAATTGACCATTATAAAAATTTAGTCGTACCATTATGGCGGAAATTCAGTTTGCCAGAGGACTCAAAGAAGAAGTCATACCGGATGTAAAGCTAACCCGTTCGCGGGATGGCAATCAAGGTACTGCGACGTTTTATTTTCAAACTCCCAACGCCTTCAACAGCGAAAGCGCGGAAGAAATCACCGGGATGTACATGATTGACGAAGAAGGCGAAATAGTGACCAGAGAAGTCAAAGGCATATTTGTCAATGGTCAAGCTAGAGATTTACAAGCGGTTTACCTGATGAAGTCAGAAGATGAATGGAATCGCTTTATGCGCTTCATGCAGCGGTATGCCGAAGAGAATGGTTTAGAATTTAGCAAATCCTAAATAGATTTTGAGTTTTGAGTTAGGGTTGGAAATTAAAAACTCAAAACTCTTGCTTGTATGACTAACCTGCCTCACCCTGATATAAAGGGGATGACAGTAACTTGCGCTGTCATTACCGTTAGCGATACGCGATCGCCCGAAACAGATACTAGCGGTCAGTTAATTAAGCAGTTACTCCAAAATGCAGGTCACGCAATTGGGGAGTACGCCCTTCTCAAAGATGAACCTACGCAAATTCGGGCGCTGCTAGCAACGCTAGGTCAACGCCCGGATCTAGATGCTTTAATTTTCAATGGTGGCACTGGGATCGCACCGAGAGACACGACCTACGATGCTCTAGAGAACGAACTCTCAAAAACTTTGCCTGGTTTTGGCGAGTTGTTCCGCTTTCTGAGTTATCAAGAAATTGGTTCACGGGCGATCGCATCTCGCGCTGTTGCTGGCGTTTATCAAAGCAAGCTGGTCTTCTCTGTTCCCGGTTCCAGCAACGCCGTTAAACTTGCAATTGAGAAGCTTATTTTGCCAGAGCTTGTTCACTTGGTCAACCAAATTAAAGGCTAAAAAGCAAAAGTAGAGAGATTAAATTTAACCTCTCTACTTTTTGCCTTTTACATGATTGCCTAATTTACCGGACGCTGAGCGATCGCGGTAATTGGGGCTTACCCGGCTGGGCGAGTTTAGTATTTTCCAACTCAGCGATGGCGCGGGCATATTGCGGATCTTCCGGAGTTCCCAGTAACGTCGGATTACTGCCAAGACGCTTGCGCTGGTCGTCGTTCAAGTCAATCTTGACATCAGGAGTAACCCCCTTGTGGCTGATATCCGTTCCCTTTGGCGTGTAGTAGTGAGCAATCGTCACAGCTAAACCAGAACCATCGCTCAGAGAATGCACCGACTGAACTAGCGCCTTCCCAAAAGTTTGAGAGCCGATAATCTTCGCACGACCATTATCCTTCAGCGCCCCAGAGAGAATTTCGCTAGCCGATGCCGAATTGCCATCTACCAGCACCGCAAGAGGCAGCTGAGTCAACGACTTGCCATTTGTCATAAATTGTTCGTTTTCTCCCTTGCGGTCTACTGTCCGGACGATGGCACCCTTATCCATCCACATCTGGGCAATTTCTACGCTGGAGTGCAGTAACCCACCCGGATTACCCCGCAAATCCAATACAAAAGCATCCACCTTCTGGTTATTGAGAGTCTTAATCGAGCGACGCATTTGGTCTGCGGCGTGGGCGCTAAACTCATTCAAGCGGATATAGCCGACCCGGATTTTACCTTCCTGCTTGACCGAAGAACGGACAGCAGCCAGTTCAATCTGCGCCCTAGTCAATGCCACATCCTTATCCCTGCCTTCGCTGGATATCTTCAGGGTGACTTTCGTCCCAACTTCGCCCCGGATCAAGTTAGCGGCAGCTTCCACACTCATCCCCTTTGTGGTTTTGCCATTAATTGCCAAAATCTTATCTCCCGGCTTGATACCCGCTTTGAGAGCTGGGGAATTCTCAATCGGTTCCACAACGGTCAGATCCTTGGTTTTTTCGTCCAGTTCCAGCTTCAAACCTACGCCAGACAGTTCTCCGGAAGTTTGGCTAGTCAATGCTTGATACTGTTTGGGATCAAGAAAACGAGTGTAAGGATCCTCTAATTTTTCCAGCGCCACCCGGATAGCCTTGTAGGCTTCTTCGCGGGTAGTGTAGTTTTTGGAGAGCAGGTCTTGTCGGGTCGCTTGCCAATCCACCTGATTAAAGGTGCCATCAACATATTCCCGGTTGACAATTTGCCATGCTTCATCGACAACCGATTTTGGACTTTCTTGCAGGGCAGCTCGGACAGAGGGACCGAAGAAAGACAAAGCTGCCGTGGTTGCGATCGCTCCACCAAACAGAGCAAAGTGGAGCCGAGAGAAGTGTTTTGGGGATGGATTCATGAAGAGTGGCTTGAAGAGGGGTTTAATCTGTAGATACCGTGTGACGCCTGAAACGAACTATTTCCAAGATACTCAGGTTTATTATCTAGGCTGCATCAATTTTGTGCCAGTTCGCCCAGTGTCCTCATTATTCATATTAGTAGCCAGGATAACAGCCTTGTTTGACTCGACTTTCCTGCTAATTTTTTACTTACCTCAGTTTAATAGGCGCCAGCCTAAAAGAACAACAAAATAGTCTTAATAGTTAAAGTAGTGTAAAGCATTACTAAATTTCATCCGAACAAATACTCAAATAAATTGTGAACCGCCCAGTTAGATTTACTTACCAGCAGCCCCACCGTGCCGCAGTTCATCAGTTTGCCTTCAGAAGCGCTCGACGGCTTTTACCCTTCATTATCGCTATTCTAGGCGTTATCTTGGGCGGATGGTTATTAATCATTATGCTTTCTTTGTACTCTGCCTCACAAACTAAAGTAGATGCCTATTTTGTCTTAGGCGGGAGTATTAGTAGGGAAATATACGTAGCCCAGCAAGTAAAAAAAGACCCAGGAATACCGGTTTTAATTTCTCAAGGCTCTAAAGACCCCTGCATCTTGCTAATTTTTCAAAGAGAAAATGCTTCTATTGAGCAAGTTTGGCTAGAAAAGTGTGCAAAATCAACTTTTAGCAATTTCTATTTTGGGATACCAATTCTCCGCTCTTGGGGAGTCCGTAAAATTAAGTTAATCACCTCCGCCAGCCATCTGCCAAGAGCGCAGTGGCTCGCGCAAATTTTATGCGGCGCTCATGGGATTTGGGTAGAGACTGAAATCGTACCAGAACAGGGTATTCCTGCCAATCGAGAATCGTTTCTCAAGACAGGATTAGACGTAACTCGTAGCTTAGTATGGGCGGTATTGAGCCAGGTAATCCAACCCAAATGCAACCAAGTAACTCGGCTTGCGGATGTGGATATAGAACAGTGGCGCGAACAGGGTTTTAAGTGCGAGCATCAGGGAAATGTAAAGTGAGCGATAAGCTGAGAGCTTAACAACGCTTACGCGCTTTGAAGTGTTGCGTCAAGCGATCGCACTTTCCTAGAACTACAATCAAAACTATCAGATTATAACATTTTAAAAAGCACTTTTCAAACCTTTTTAAAGTCAGGACACTACAAACTAGATATTGGCTTTGTTAAGCATAGCAGGTACGCAGTTGAAATTTATAAAAATGCAATTGCAAAAAGTATAGCAATTTTAGTTTCTAAAGCTACTTTTTAAAAGGAAACGGCGAGGCACTCTAAAATCCAGAATAAGAGAAAAGATTTATAAATAAATTAGGATTGGTATAGTAGTTCCCAATTTTAAAATTACTAGGTGCAAAATTTTCGGACGATATAAAAATATGAAGACGCTACAGAATATTTTGCTATTTCCACCTGCTTAAAGCTGAAAAAAAAAAATAGGGTAGGTAAAAACCTACCCTATTTTTTTTCTACTTTTCTATTCCGGAGCGTCCGGGGCGGCTAAAACTACCGCAGGATCTTGAGCTTGAAGGGGTACAGGTGTCGAGGTTTGTAAAGTTTCCTCGTCAAGCGTCGTCCATTCGGTGTGGAAGAAGCCTTCTTTGTCAATACGCTCGTAGGTGTGAGCGCCGAAGTAATCGCGCTGAGCTTGGGTGAGATTTTGTGGCAAGCGATCGCGTCGATAACTATCAAAATAATCCAGCGACGCACTGAACGCCGGAACTGGAATCCCCAGCTTCGCCGACTGCGACAACACTTCCCTCCAAGCGTCCTGGCGATCCAAAATTGTCTGCTTAAATTCAGGAGCCAAAAGCAAATTAGGCAACTCTGGATTTTCCTTGAAAGCAGATTTAATCTTATTCAAGAACCCAGCTCGAATAATACAACCACCCTTCCAAATCCGGGCAGTTTCGCTCAAATTCAGGTCATAGGAATAAGCCTTTGACGCTGAACTCAATAGCGCCATACCCTGAGCGTAAGAGCAAATCTTCGAGCAATAGAGAGCATCACGGATTTGGTTAATAAAGGTTTTGGTGTCCCCCTCATACTTCCCACTAGGGCCCGTTAAAATCTCCGAAGCAGCCACCCGCTCCTTCTTAAAGGAAGACATGATCCGGGCATTAACCGCCGCCGTCATAGTCGGAATAGAGATCCCCAACTCCAGCGCACTCTGAACAGTCCAACGTCCCGTACCTTTTTGCCCAGCCGCATCGAGAATCTTATCAACCAGAGGCTGATTAATATCTGGATCGATGTAAGTAAAGATATCCGCCGTAATCTCAATTAGGTAGGAATTGAGTTCATCGGTGGTGTTCCATTCGGCAAAAATCTCGTGCAGTTGCTGGTGATCCAACCCCAAAGCATTCTTGAGCAAGTCGTATGCTTCCGCAATCAGCTGCATATCGCCGTACTCAATCCCATTGTGTACCATCTTGACGTAGTGACCAGCACCACTAGGGCCAATATAGGTCACACAGGGGCCATCATCCACCTGAGCCGCAATCTTCGTCAAAATTGGCTCTAGATACTCATAGGAGCTTTTCGTGCCTCCCGGCATCAAGCTAGGGCCATTCAGCGCCCCTTCTTCACCGCCACTGACACCCATCCCGATAAACCTGAAACCCTCCGGCTCTAATTCGCGAGTGCGACGAGCGGTATCGTCAAACAGGGAGTTTCCACCGTCGATAATAATGTCGCCCTCATCCAGCAGGGGTTTGAGCTGGTTAATCACCGCATCCACTGGCGCACCAGCTTTTACCATGATCAGGATTTTGCGGGGGCGTTCCAGAGATTTGACAAAATCTTCAATTGAATAGGCGGCGTGGACATTTTTTCCCTGCGCCCGCTGGGCCATAAAGGCATCCGTTTTTTCTGGCGTCCGGTTATAGACGGAGATGGGGAACCCATTGCGCTCTACATTTAGCGCCAAGTTTTCGCCCATGACGGCTAAACCAATTACACCAAAGCTCTGCTGTGTCATAAGATTCAATGTTCAACTCTGCAATGCTTTTGAACAGTTGCGTTCCTTTCAGGGTATCCCGATATCCTATGGGTTTCCCGTAAAGAAGATATTAAGAGTCGCCAAAACTAAAGCGCCCTTAGTACAAAAGACATCAAATTGAAACAGCTAATTTAATTTCAATTTGTATCTAGGTCAACAGTTCTCTTGCAAAATTGGATCATAGACACAAGTTTTGGAGCATCCATAAAATGCTGGCATATATCCTGGCGATCGCTGTTGCTGTTAGTAGCCTCGCCCTTTACTTAGCAGCTTTCTTTTTCCCTGAAGTCCATCGCAAGAATGACTTTATCTGGAGTGGTGTGGGATTATTCTACGCCTTGGTTTTGTGGGTGTGTGCGGGACGCATCACAGGCGGTGTACTGCTGGGACAATTAGCTAGCGTGGCGCTACTCGGTTGGTTGGGTTGGGAAACGCTGACATTACGGCGCTCCCTCACCCCAGCAGCACAGCAGACTGCGATACCTAGCCCAGAGGCGTTACAGGAACTGACAAAAATATCCCCACAGCAGCGAGTCACTAATCTGTTCGCAAATCTTAAAGAAACTGTGGGTAAAGTGACAGGGGGTAAAAGCAAATCAGACACCCAAACCACCCCACCCCCAGCACCCACTGACTCAGCAAAATCACCCGTTACGGTGGTGGACAACCGAGTAGCTGATAACAATCAACCGCCCGTACCACCAGCGCCCCCCCAGTCTCAACTGCTAGATTCCATCGCAGGAAAAGAAGTAGTTGATGAAGTCACTGTAGAAGAACTGGCTCAAGAAGCCGCACCCCAAACCGATTTGGATGACTTGGAACCCCAAGCATCTGTAGAAGCAACTGAATCAGCCACAACCGAATCAGAGGCTCCTGAACCCGTTCTTCCGAACCCACCCGCTCCTGTGGTGGAAACCGATTTGGATGACTTGGAACCCCAAGCAGCTGTAGAAGCAACTGAATCAGCTACAACCGAAGCTGAGACTCTTGAACTCGTTCGTCCGCACCCACCCGATCCTGAATTGGTGGAAGCGGCTATAGAAGATGCCGAAGAGAAGCATATCCCAGCTTCACCTCCACCTACCTCAGAAGAAACTCTAGCGTCAGAAGCTAATCAACCCTTAGAAAACCCACCCAACCCAACTTAAGAATAGGGATTGGGGGCTGGGGACTGGGGACAAGGAAGCAAATCTCCCTTGTCTCCCCCAATCCCTCCTATCGTTAAGAGAGGCACGAAACCCAACATCCATAAGCATTTGTTGGGTTTCACTATCGTTCAACTTAGCCTACTAGCGCTGTGTTAGTGAAGCGGCGCGTAAGTGCGGCGGTCGCCTCACTTGTGTAGTTTTATTAGCGATTGGCGGAGACGGTCGCCTCTCTAAGCGCGTTCCCAGTCTCAGCCTGGGAACGAGAAAAAGTTGAAGACCGTGGGACTTGTAACCGATAATGAAGAAATATGACTCTACCATTCATCGGTATTGAACTGTGACAGCAACAGGGAACTATAAGGACACCGTTAATCTGCCCAAAACCCAGTTTGATATGCGGGCGAACGCCATCAAACGGGAACCCGAACTGCAAAAGTTTTGGGCAGAACAGCAAATTTACGAGCGCTTGTCGCAGAACAATCCCGGCGAGTTATTTATTCTGCACGATGGCCCACCCTACGCCAATGGGTCGTTGCATATTGGTCATGCCCTAAATAAAATTCTCAAGGATATCATCAACAAATACCAACTGCTGCAAGGGCGCAAAGTTCGCTACGTCCCAGGTTGGGATTGTCACGGTTTGCCTATTGAGCTGAAAGTCCTTCAGAAAATGAAACAACCTGAGAGGCAAAATCTCACTGCTCTGGAACTCCGCCACAAAGCCAGAGACTTTGCTCTCAAGACTGTGGATGAGCAGTCCCAAAGCTTCAAGCGCTATGGTATCTGGGGCGACTGGGAAAACCCTTATCTGACGCTAAAGCCGGAATATGAGGCGGCTCAGATTGGCGTTTTCGGTCAAATGATGCTCAAAGGTTACATCTATCGAGGTTTGAAACCCGTTCACTGGAGTCCCAGTTCTAAAACGGCTTTGGCTGAGGCAGAGTTGGAATATCCGGAAGGTCACACTTCGCGCAGTCTATATGCGGCGTTCCGGATGACGAATCTTTCGGAGGCAGTGAAACCTGCGCTGGGAGAGTTTTTGCCGGATTTGGGTGTAGCTATCTGGACGACGACACCTTGGACGATTCCCGCTAACTTGGCTGTCAGTTTAAATCCAGACTTAACTTATGCGGTGGTTGAAGTTGAGTCGCAATCTGCTATTGGCTGGAAATACTTGATCGTCGCTGCTGATTTGGTTGAGCGATTATCTGCTACGTTTGGTACTCAGCTGACCGTAAAAGCGACAGTTATGGGTAAGGATTTGGAGTATTCCACCTACCGCCATCCCCTATTTGACCGCGAAAGCCCGGTTGTAATTGGGGGGGATTACGTCACAACTGAGTCTGGAACTGGTTTGGTACATACTGCCCCTGGTCATGGTCAAGATGACTACTTGGTGGGTCAGCGTTATAATTTGCCCATTTTGTCTCCGGTTGATGCCGATGGGAAATTTACCGAGGAGGCGGGACAGTTTGCGGGATTAAATGTCCTTGGTGATGCCAATCAAGCGGTGATTGATGCTCTGGTGGGAGTGGGTTCGTTGCTGAAGGAGGAACCCTATGTCCACAAGTATCCTTACGATTGGCGGACGCAAAAGCCGACGATTTTCCGGGCGACAGAACAGTGGTTTGCTTCTGTGGAGGGATTTCGGGAGGAGGCGCTCAAAGCGATCGCATCCGTAAGATGGATTCCCGCAGTTGGTCAAAACCGCATCACGCCAATGGTTGCAGATCGTTCCGATTGGTGCATCTCCCGTCAGCGCAGCTGGGGTGTCCCAATTCCCGTCTTCTACGACGAGGAGACGGGCGAACCCCTGCTAAACGAAGAATCTATCGCCCACGTTCAGGCAATTATTGCCCAGAAGGGTTCTGATGCTTGGTGGGAAACGTCAGTAGAGGAGTTGTTGCCAGAAACATACCGCAATAATGGCAAGTCTTACCGCAAAGGCACCGATACAATGGATGTCTGGTTTGACTCCGGTTCTTCTTGGGCAGCTGTACTAAGTCAACGCCCGGAATTGCGCTATCCCGCAGATATATATCTGGAAGGTTCGGATCAGCATCGCGGTTGGTTCCAGTCCAGCCTCTTAACCAGTGTGGCAACTAACGGCATCGCACCCTACAAAACCGTCCTCACTCACGGTTTTACTCTGGATGAAAAGGGTATGAAGATGAGCAAATCGCTGGGTAATGTTGTCGATCCAGCAATGGTCATCGAAGGCGGCAAAAATCAAAAAGATGATCCTCCCTATGGTGCTGATGTCTTGCGTCTGTGGGTGTCCTCGGTAGACTACACCTCAGATGTCCCGATTAGCAAAAGCATCCTCAAGCAGTTGGGAGATGTGAGAAACAAGATTCGCAATACGGCGCGTTTCTTGTTGGGGAATTTGCATGATTTCGACCCTGCGAAGGATGCAGTTCCTTACGAGCAGTTGCCGGAACTCGACCGCTATATGCTGCACCGAATGACGGAAGTATTCGCTGAGGTGACGCAAGCGTTTGAGAGTTTCCAGTTTTTCCGCTTTTTCCAAACAGTGCAGAATTTCTGCGTAGTTGACTTGTCTAACTTCTATCTAGATATTGCCAAAGATAGGCTCTATATCAGCGCCCCGGATTCTTTCCGCCGTCGCAGCACTCAGACAGTGCTGGCTGTGGCTGTAGAGAATTTAGCACGAGCGATCGCGCCCGTTGTCTGTCACATGGCGGAAGATATCTGGCAATATATCCCCTATCCCACACCTTACAATTCTGTGTTTGAAGCAGGTTGGGTAAAATTAGACGAGCAATGGCACAAGCCAGAAATGGCACCATTCTGGCTACAGTTGCGGCAAATTCGCACCGAAGTTAACAAGGTGATGGAACAAGCACGCGCCGAAAAAATGATTGGTTCTTCCTTGGAAGCCAAAGTTTTACTCTACATCCCGAATGCTGAATTTCGCTCTTTACTGCAAGATTTGAATCCTAACTCAGTCCTCAGCACACACAATGGTGTGGATGAGTTACGTTACCTGTTTATTACTTCTCAGGTAGAACTGCTGGATTCTGCGGACGCTTTGCAGGGTTTAAAGTACAGTTTGCAGTCAGATGGGATAGGAATTGGCGTGGTTAAAGCAGATGGGGAAAAATGCGATCGCTGTTGGAATTACTCCCTTCAGGTCGGCGAATCAACCGAACATCCCCTACTTTGCGAACGCTGCATTCCAGCCTTAGCAGGTCAATTTTAACTGGTGCGACGATACATCTGTAGGGACATGGCAATGCCATGTCCCTAAGAGGATGTTTTAAAAGTCGGTTAGATAGCAAAAAAGCTCACTCAGTGTAAGCTGCGAATATGTAGTACACAGCACTGAGAGAGCGTTATGAGTAAAGCTTACCCCAGTAATT
>NZ_JACJOY010000115.1:0-32835 GCF_014695815.1 Trichocoleus sp. FACHB-6 | reverse complement strand
TCCTTCTACCGCATCTTCAGTTCAACGTTCACATAGAGGCACTGGAAACGATGGAAGCTAACAATTCATTCCTTCCTTCTACCGCATCTTCAGTTCAACTGCGTAACTCCTGACCAAGTTAGTACGGGAGTTAGATAGATTGGTTGGCAACCGTGCAGTGGTACGAGGACAGGAACCAATTACACTGCCTACCGACAGCGAACCAGAACCGGATGTTGCGATCGCACAAGGACAGCGGGATGATTACTTATCGAATCATCCCTATCCAAACAATATTCGGCTAGTAATTGAAGTATCAAACTCAACCTTGGAATATGACCGGACTGTAAAGCTATCCCTATATGCAGAAAACCAAATTCAGAATTATTGGATTGTCAATTTGGCTGCTAATCAACTAGAACGTTACAGTCAGCCTTATCAAGACACTCAGGGAAATTTCGGCTATCGGCTTAGAGAAATTGCATTACCCAATGAAACGGTTACGCTCCCTAATTTTCCTGACTTGTCCCTCGATCTAAATTGTGTATTTCCTGGTTCGTGAACCCGATCGCTTGTGGAAACTCGCCACGGGTTGCGGTTGTGCATTGTCGGTGCAGTTTTTAGATAGCCGCCTCTACATCATCACAATTCAGCATTGACTATTCGGAAATTATGTATGTACAATGTGTATATTATAATATCAGACACTAAGCACTATAGAGAAGGTGAGTCGCTATGGCAGTACTTGATAAAACCGAAAAAATTAAGCGATCCGAGGTCGTAAATATGAGAATTGAGCCAAATCAGCTCGACCTCATAGATAGTGCGGCGAGTCTTTCTGGTAAGACTCGGAGTGCCTTCATGCTAGATGCGGCATATCGAGCAGCAGAAGAGGCTTTGCTCGATCGCAGATTGTTTCGTCTTAGTGATGAACAGTGGAAAGCTTTTAACAAGGCTCTTGACACCTCTCCAACGAAAAATGAAAAGTTAATTGAGTTGCTTCAGGCACCAACCCCTTGGGAATAAAATACACCCCACCAGAAACCCTTCAGCAGACACACGATGTAGAGACATTCGATTGTGGTAAGCCCTCTCTAAATGACTGGTTGAGGAAACGCGCTCTTGAAAACGAGGCAACCGGAGCGTCTCGTACATACGTTGTCTGCTGTGGAGATCGGGTAGTGGGGTACTACAGCTTAGCGAATGGTAGTGTCATTCATACTGAGGCTCCTGGCAAAATCAAAAGGAATATGCCCGATCCAATTCCAGTTATGGTATTGGGCAGACTTGCAGTTGATATTAACCACAAAGGGAAGGGAATCGGTAAAGGCTTGGTCAAGGATGCAATATTGCGTACTTTACAAGCATCAGAGATTGCCGGGATTAGAGCTATTATGGTTCACGCACTTGATGAAGAGGCGAAAAGATTCTATGTGGATAAGTGTGGTTTCATCCCCTCTCGGGTTCATCCCTTGACGCTGATGGTGACACTTGCGGATGTGAAAAAGAATCTTGGATAAAGGATAGTGCAAAGAACACAGACACTCTTTGCGTACCTCTGCGCTATCCTCTGCGTAACTTTGCGTTAAAAAAGTCCTATTGAACTAACCTGCGAATCTTCCCATAAGCAACATAAGATCCGCCATTCTTAGCTTCTTCAACTTCATCAACAACATAGAGAACGTTCTCTTCTCGAATGTCGCGGGGAAAGCGGATGTTGTAGTTAGGATCGTACCCATCCGACACGACTCTCGCTCTCAATTTACTGCCTTCTTTCACGCACTGCACGATAACTCCATCACCTACAGTATCAATTGTTTCTAAATCGGCAGCAGAAGCAGGTGCATTCAGCTTTTGCCGTTTTGGACTGGAAGAAGATGTACCATTTTGAGATGATGCGGCGCGTTCTTGTCCGGGTTGCACTAAGCGGCGAATGTTACCGGAGACGCGATAAAAGCTACCGTCAGCAGATAGATTGATTTCATCAACGATGTAGGTGACACCTTCTTCCCGAATGTTACGGGGGAATTGCACGTTGAAATCAGGATTGTAACCGTCAGAAATGACGTGAATCCGCAACTTACCACTAACGCGATCGCATTTCACAAAAACTCCCGCATCCACGCTGGAAATAGCCTCTAAGCTGTTGGCACTCGCAGCAAGTCCGCGCAATTTTAAATCGCCGCGATCGCGTGTAAGAGCCTGGTAAGATTGATCTCGCATCTCCTTGCGACTGACACTATCAAACTTTTTGCTCTCCAGGCGTTGTGCATAATAATCCAGTTGTTCCATCTCTTCGGCAACTTCAAAGGATTCGTGCAATGCTTTGAGCTTGAGATCCTCGATTGTCTTGCGAAGTTTCTGGGAAGCGGCGGTGTAATCTCCTTTGTCGGCAAGTGCGATCGCTTCATCTTTGACCTTACCAATTCTCAGCTTACTTGCTTGCTCCACAACCGCTGCATCTGGCTGCACGTTACTGGCTGATTCAGCATCAGCAACCGTTATACTAATCGGGATTTCGTCAGTGAATTGTTGAATGCTGCCATCGACAACTGCTTGATATTTATAAGCAACGGTGGCAATATTTGTCACCCCAATATTTGTTTGCGGAGGTATTGACAATTCTACGGCTAGCTGCTTATTTTCTACCTCATAAACATCGCCACAGAAAACTTCCAGGTTATTGCCAATCGGATTGGATCTGTAATTGTTGAGAATCCCAGAAATTTGGACAGAATCCTCTGGTTGCAGCGTTACCGTTAGATTTTGCGCGACGACAGACGTGAGGCTTTCTAGTTCGATTCTGAATACATCGGAAGCATCGTCAGGCGATTGGATGAAATAGAAGTTTCCCCCGGCAGCATTTGCCATGCCGATGAGCAAATCTTCGTTAAAATAAGTTCCAAACCCCAAGGTTGTTGTAACGATTCCCTGTTCGGCTTGTTGTCTTGCAGTGTTAATTAATACTTGAGAATCAGTAATGCCGACATTTGCCTGTCCATCTGTTAATAATAAAACGCGATTGATGCGTTCTGTAGATTGTTGGGTTTTGACGCGATCGCATCCCATTAGCCAACCGCCACTCAAGTTAGTACATCCGCCAGCTTTCACCCTACCAATTAGCGAACGAATCGCAGCTTTATCCTGAACTTGCTGGGGCTGAAGAATTGTTTCCGGCGTATCGTCATAAATTACAACTGAAAGGAAATCCTCTGGTGTCAAATATTCCACAAGCCTTTGTGCAGCTTGAATAGCATTCTTAAGTGATGCTCCCGCCATCGAACCCGATCTATCAATTACCACACTCAAATTAAGCGGAAGACGCGGTACTTTGTTGCGCGTTTCTTCTTCAGCCTTGAAACTAACAATCAAGTCTACAGTGGACGGAGTAGCGGCTGCAATAAGCGATTGACTCAGCGAGTAAGTTGCTTTCATCTGTAGCGTCCTCTAGATATTTTGTGCAGTTTCTAGCGTCAAGCCGAGAATGCCGTTTTGGTGATTTGTGACTTAGATAAACTACAAGAGTAGAGATGGGAATTTCGGATTTTTTATGGAGAAAATCGCATATTTTTTAACTTACAACGAAATCAAAATTTATAGGGACATGGCATTGTCATGCCCCTATATAAATATCCCTAAGCCGTGATATTTTTTTTCAGTATTAGCGTCTGTATTTATCTCGAATCCGTCGAATTTGCTCTTGAAACTCAAGGCCCTTTTGAGGATTAACCATAGCAACAAAATTGGCATAACCCTGAATCGAAGACATCACATTATCAGAATTTCCCCAATGCTTACCTTCTAAGCCATCTTTCTCGATTTGGAACAAAGTAGCACGAAAACGTTTTAGCTCTTTTTTAGAAATATTCGGATAATCATTAACCACAACTCCAGTAACTTCCTGTTGCCGATTTTTCCGCAATATTCTAGTCTTCTGTTCGTTAATCGTAAACCCTTCGTGAGTCACGATTGCCTGAGTGCATTTGAGAATATTGCAGATATTTCGGAGACTGTCACCAGAAGCAGAAAAAGTTAAATCATCAGCGTAGCGAGTATAAACAAAACCCAATTCTTCAGCCATTTGGGTGAGGCGGCAATCTAAGCGACGGCACATTCGATTAGTAATGGCTGGAGAAGCGGGTGAACCTTGCGGCAAGTGGCGTTCTGTAAGTGCTACATAATAAGTTTTGCCGTCTAATTCAACCTCCTCGATATCCGGTTGGGTACACAACAACCCGAAAACTGTTGCCGCCGCTTCAGAATAACCTAAAGACCGGAAAAGACCTTTCACGCGCTGATAGGAAATGGAAGGAAAGAAATCTTTCAGGTCAAAATTGATAATTACGTCACGTTTTACGTGAGGTTGAGCGTTGCTGACAATCGAGCGATCGCGTCTAAAACCATGAGCTGCATCGTGCAGTTCCAGCTTTTCCAAAATATTGCCCAAAATCCAATGCTGCGCCTGCTTCAAGCGTGGCATCGGTGCGGAAATCAGGCGTTCTCCACCCGTTTTTTTCGGAATCTTGAAGCGGATATAGTGAGAAATTGTCGAAGTCTTGCGGGAAAAAGCGAGAAAGCGCAATTGTCCCACAGTAATTCCCATTGCAGCGGCAATTTCGTAAGGCGTACCGCACATTGGCAATCCATAGCTTCGCAACCTTTCCTCATCGCACTCAATATAGTTGAGCCCCCCTGAGACATCTTCACCGAGATAAAGGATTTCTCGCTCTTTTCTTTGCCGCCAATCTTCCGCTCGTTCTTGCCGTTCCCGTTCCCGCCGTTCCTTCGTTTCCTGTCGCTTGCGCCGCGACTCGGCTAGGCGTTGTTTGAGTAGCTGCTTGCGAAGTTGCTTTTCGTTGTGAAGGCGCGAACTTTCCTGCCGCAGTTGCTCCAGTTCTCGCCGGATCTCCCCCATCCGCCGAATTTCATCGGCTGGATCTTGCGGTATCTCGCCTTGTGCAGGCCAGAAACCATAACGTATCATCTCTTCGAGGATAAATTCCTCTTTGCCCGTTTGTCGGATGCGATCGTACAGTTCCTGGCGGGTACGCGGCTGATCTGACATATTTGTTGGGGTTGAAGTAGCGATGCCATTTTGAAAATTATAGTACATCTGTACTCAATGGCAATCGGGCAATAATCCCTGAAACCTGGAAGTAATGGAGGCTAGAGCCTCCAAAAAAGAATTCCCAGCATCAGTCTGGGAACGACGAGAGAATATAAAAAAATTACGCGCCGCTATCAGTTGGTTGCCCCTTCGTAAACATCTCAGGACTAGATTGCTCAACTCAAGCGGTCTCGGTACTACCGGAATCAATTCACTTCATGGAAGTCAAACCGGATTTTCCGGTAGTACCGAATGACCGCACAGTTAAGAGCAGGCTAGTGGTGCATGGCTAGGCTAAACGCAAGGACGACGATCCATCGTCCGGGTTGCAAGGCTGTTACCAACTGATTAGGTGCGCGATGGGATTATGGTAGCAGGATTTTCGTGATAAGCGCTACATATAGCTTGCAACGAGCCACGATATGTAGTGGCTCAGAAGGTGGTTGAAAAGTTTTAACTACTTAGGCAAGTTCAACTCTTCAACTGAAAAAGGAAATCTTCCGGCTAGATGCTGGATATGGGAAAATAAAAAGTTGTGACCCCAAGGGAAAGCCTCGCTCACAATTAGAGTAGGCAAAGATTTTCTTACGAGGTCGGCAACCTTGATTAACAAGCTTACTCCAGAGCAAGAAGCTCTGATTCCGGTTTATATAGAAAAATGGATATCCCTGGCACTTTCCACCGAGCCAATCGCTCGTCAAAAAGCTGCTGAAGCGGTAAATGTTGCCTGCACTGTTTGTTGGAAAGAAGAACCTAAAATTCTTTTTTTCGATAGCCTTTATAGCTTTTTGAAGAATATTGATGTTTACTTTCCGGACTGGGAAGAGGGATACCAGATTGACTGGTTGGCTAAGTTAGAAGACGAATTGTTTGAGCAACTGTCCGACCCTGTTACTAGCAAACTTTGCGACCAACTGCTTGAGCCAATGGATGAGCTGTTGAGTAGGCTGTGGAACCCACTATTGGATCGGTTTTACCAGCAACCGGAAATCTCAAGGAGGGTCGTTACCAACTTTGCTCACGACGTGAATCCTCAAGACTGGCTTGTTCAATGTAGTTTTATTGACTTCTGTTTCTCTGTCTTAAATTGCTCTCTCAATGAAAGTGAGCAGAGAGAATGGGAAGTGTTGCAGTCGCTCGTCAAAAGTTGCGGCTGGATATATATATTTGTTAAACATACTAGCGAAGATAATTGCGAATTTGTTTGCATTGTGTGCGATCGCCCCACAAAACTGCTCTACGATCATCAGCAACTTCTTCACGCTGAAGAAGAACCAGCAATTCAGTTTGCCGATGGTTTCAGTATTTATGCGTATCACGGCGTGGGATTACCTGAGAACTGAAACATCGATTGAGAAAAAAATTACGCGCAGCTGTCAGTTAGTTGCCCCTTCGTAAACATCTCAGGACTAGATTGCTCAACTCAAGCGGTCTCAGGGCTACCCCCTTCTTACACTTCAGGGAAGTCCCACCGGGAAAGGGGGTAGCCCTGAATGACCGCACAGTTAAGAGCAGGCTAGTGGTGCATGGCTAGGCTAAACGCAAGGACGACGATCCATCGTCCGGATTGCAAGGCTGTTTACCAACTGATTAGGTGCGCGTGATTCGTCAATACTGACGGGCGTGTTGCATTCGCAACGCCAGAATGTGTTCGCAAGGGCCTTTGTACAGCTTATTCTGTTGATGCCAGTTGCAAGTACATTCTGCGGATATTATACGCTCATCTGCATCAACTGTCAATGAGGGATTATAATTTCTTTCCTTGTCTTTGACGTTACCTTGCAGAGTAAATGCTCTTGTTGCATCGCTGGTAACATTAGCTACCTGCACAGAATTGTAAACCAAGAAACGGGTAGCTTTCTCTTCTCGCTCATTGGCAAAGCGCAGCCGTTCCATCGGCAAAGGTTCTCGCGTCAGTTCCCGAACCCGGTAGACTTGCTTATTTAAGTCATAAATCGCACGTCCCGCTTGTGTATAAGCACTTAAAGCACCGAGAACTACGGCACGGTTTAAACCAAGGCGTTCCGCAAGCGAGTCGGGACTTTCTACCCAATTCTTCTTCAGCGCCTCGAAAATTTGTTGCTGCGTCCATTTGTCGATGTCGGCGCGGGGTGCCATCAAGTCAAAGTTACCAGATTGCGCCCAGTCGTTTGCCGTCCATCCCGATAAACCGAGGGTAAAGGACATATCGCCTAAGTCAGCGACATAGAAGGAAGGCATACCCGTACCGAGTAGGTGAACGGTAAATTTTTTGGCGACGGGGATGAGACGTTCGAGGATGTGGAGGCGGCGGCGTCCCCAAACGCGGATTTCTTGTGATTGCGATCCAGTGTAGAGCGATCGCGCACAAACCACCTCTATTCCCCAAGGATCGAATGTCACTCGCACGGGTTCCCCAGGTTTAAGATGGTAGCGCATACTGCGCGGCCCTTGCTTCTCTTTATGGCGACGCAGCACAAAGCACATATTGTAAATATCCATCGGATGCAAATCAACTCGCGTCGTTGGTAAAGACATCGCCGAACTAACTTGCAAAAATCCTCTTACCCAACTATCCGGTAAATCGATTTTGACTTCTTTAAAAGTCTCTTCGCGAGTGGTTTGAACTTCAAAACCAGAAGCATCTATTTCAAATCTGGTATTCTTGTAACTGCGGATTTTTTGAAACTCATCGTAAAGTGCCGCTGAGTAATCAATATTAGTCGTACCGCAGGCAAACTCGTTGATATTTTTAAAAACCTCGTAGCTGGCACCGAGGCGACCATAACTTGATTCATCCTGGCTGAAACATTCAAAAAATACTTCATCGGGATGAACTGTAATCACCGGATCGAGAACGAACCAAGCATCGCGGTCTTTTTGATAAAGGTAATCAAAATAGCGGCGTTGTGCCTTGTAAAAAGGTTCCCGTCGCTGGTAACTATGTTGGTTTAATCGGTTGAGTTCATCCTGCAACGGTTTGATTTTATTTGCAACTTCTTGGCGTTGTGCGGCGATAAGCTGCCAGTCTAAATCCTGCTGTTTTGCTGCCCATTCTTTATATGCCGTTTTGTCTTTGGGTTTGAACCGCATATCGGAGACGACAACATCGTGTAAGGCGCTAATCGCTTCCCGAAAAGCGACATTTTGACGCAATTCTCCGATAAAGTAAGTCGGTTCGCGCTTCGTATCGGGAGAGAAAGACATCTGGGTATTGTTCCCGCGATCGCTTACTTCTGTACTTCCGTTATAGGCGTAATTAAATTCCATAATTTACCTCTTAATTGTTTGATTTACTTGGTAATATCCGAGTGACTTATTGGCTAGAAAATTAGGCAGCCACAAAAATTCGTTAATTCTCTAACTTCTAACTTCCGAAACAGCTTTTACCTGAATCGGTAAGGCTATCTGAGGATAAGCTTTTTGAATTTTTAGCATTATCTGAATCGCTGATGCTTTGTCGCCAATTGCCATCGTTGCAGATTGCCGCGTGAGAATTTCAGCGATAATCCTGGCAGCTTCTTCGTTTTTTAGTGCCTCATCATCCAGAAAAGCAAAGATGCGCTTCTTGGCAACTCTGCCGCGATTAACACTAGATAAAACGGTAACAAAGTAGGACGCTAGTTTCCTTAAACGTTCGGAATTATTTACAGCATGGTTTTCTAGATAGTTAGTCGCAAACATCTGCATATCAGTAGAAGGATGTTCGCTGAATTTGAGCAGGTATTCTTGTCCATCACTTTCTTGGAAATTGCGAGTGACTATATCGCGTCCAAAAGCACGAACATCTTCACGAACGCTGTCACAGATACTGACTATGACTTCGGGAGTCCAATCTTCTTTAGCAAATTCGGTATTAAAGATTCTGGAGGCAAATTCCCGCGAGTCATCCCACTTGGACTCTAGTAACCGCACTGCTGATAACATTTCCTGAGAGTCGTTGCGGATGCGGTTTAAATTTCGCAATAACATTTCTCTTGCTGCTTCACGGACTGCGAGAATTTCATGACTGGCAAGTTTTACTATTTCGCTTGTCTTGAAGTCTGTGAGGTAGCGATCGCTATTTTCTCTCAATACCAAACCCCCCAATTCTTGCGCGACTGAGGATTTAGCACGAAGTAGCTGCATCGCGCGTTCTTTGCTGATATTAGACATCCATCCGGAGATGTCTTCTCGCATCAGCTGGACTACATCTCTGTGGACGCCTTCGTGCCTTTCGGGTGTAATTAAGACATTAATAAAATTAGCGGCTAACTCGGTAGCAAAATCTGGATTATTAATTGCCAAACGCCGAATCACCGGACGGATTGCATTGCGGATTTCGGTAACGGCGTTAATTGCCATTGCCACGATGAGGATGCGATCGCTTAACAATCGCTCATCAGGTAGTTGTCCAAAAATCCTCACCCCAATACCCCGCACCGACTCATAAGGAGAGGAAAGAAGTAATTCAATTAAATCTGGTGGTAAGTCAACCGCATGAATTTTGTGATTCAACAGAATTCTTGCACCTAATTCTTGAATTTCTGGCATCGGGTGATTAAGTAAATCAAGGATTACACCCAACCCCAAATTACGCAGTTGCGGCGCAAAACTGATGAGCAAAGTTTCACTAATTTCTTTGACTATCCCCCCTAACTCCCCTTGATAAAGGGGGGATAACAAGGTATTTTCCTCCGCGCTTTCTAAGAGGGGTTGGGGAGGATATACCGATAACGCCAGCAACTCTGCAATAATTCTTCCAATCAATACCCTAGCTGTGGTATCGGTTAAAATTGATGAACTTAGTAACCTTCGCGCAAAAGCACGGGTATCAGCTTGTTGACTGGTCACTAAACCCGCGATAAAGTCGCTGGATTGAAAAAAGAATTCTCGTTGCTGTTCGATCCAACGATAGGCTTGTGTACGTGCTTCTGGGAATGCACAATTAGCAAGAGCCAAAACTAATTCGCTGTTGGGTTGGGCGGGGTTGTAGCGATCGCGTGCGAGTAAAAAACCGAGTTCGGCGGTTACTTCGTAGGGTTTATTGAGAAATCTGATTAGTGTGTCTATGTCAAGGCGATCGCAAAATTCTTTGCAGACGCGCAACGCCTTAACTGCAAAATGATGCACCGGACGGCAATCACTTTCTATTAGTAACTCTACAAGTCCTGCTGGGTTTTGTTGCCAAAGTTCGGGAAACGCTTCTTCTCTTACTTTTGGTTCTGGATTTCCTGGTTTATAACCTTCCCGACAACGCCACGCTTTGGGATGATAGACGTAGCGGGGGCTGTTTTCGTAGAGAATATGATTAAAAATCAAATAGCCAGCATAAGTATCCCAATCTTTAGTAAAGCTTTCGTAGGAACGGCGTTGTTGGTTCCATGTCCTAAAAGTTGAGTGCTTGGCTGGTTGGGCGTCATCATCCGAATACTGTAGGAGAATATTGACTGCAAGATTGATATAGTTAGAGTCACCTTCTTCACCCAAAGTTTTGAGAGTACGCCACACTCGCCGCCGCAAGTATTCGCGAGTTTGTTGGCTGTAGGCTTTATTTGACTGCGGACTCTTGAGTTCTTCAGTGTGACGTTTCCCGGTACTATAATATTTGCGCCTCACCGAGTCCCACTGCCAATCCGTTCGCTGGTTATTAAACGTCCCAGGTTCTTTCTCAAAAGCGTAAGCAAGAATGCCAAAAATTTCTGCATCATGGCGATATTCAGCCATCTTGAAAATATGGCGAATTCGCTGGAAGTAGTTAGATTTAAAAGGTGTTTGGCATAAAATATCGAGTAGTGCTGGACGCACGTACTGGTTATCAATTTGATAAATAGTATCGAGAACGGAAAAACGCCTGTAATCGCTACTATTTAAATAATCGCGAAGTGCAGTTGCAAATGTTTCTGCTGTTCCATTCCGGGCTAAATCGCGCAACTCAGAAGGCAGTTGTTCTATCTTCTCAGAACGCATCTGCCCTTGTGTCTGTTCATCTAACAATTTAAATAGTGCTTCCCAAGCGATGCGGCGAACGAATTCAGCAATCGATTTATACTGAGACAGTTCTCTGAGGAAGGGAATTGCGCTGTCATCGCCACACCAACCTAACGCCCAAGCGATGCAGTAATCTCTCAACGGTTCGCCCGTGCCGATGAGTTGAATTAACAACGGTGTAGCTTCTCTAATTTTAAGTTCGCCAGCCCGCCAAATTGCCCGTTCCAGAGGCCATTTTCGATTGTCTCGGTTTGCCAAACGGTTCAGGATGGCTTGGTGGCGTGGGTCGCTAGTGACTGGTATATTACTTGCAGCTGGGACTGGTGCGGGTGCAGCCGCCTCGCTAACCGCCCCAGGGGTGACATCCCGATAGCCCTTCTGAATTTGGGAGTCAACCAGCTTATAGAACACTCGCTGCGCTGGGGCTAATGGCAAAGCCTGAACCGTCTTTGTCCCTTCCTTGAGAGTTGCGCCCCGCCTTCCATAGCGAAAATTGACTAAATAACGGTTTTCACCAGTTTGACAGAGATCGACTTCGTAGACTTTATCGGAACTCCCGGCTTGATAGATCAGCGTAGTCCTTTTGATTAGTTCCATACGATCTCAACTCTTGGGATCTAAATAGTATAAATGTACTATATAATACCTGACTGATGAGCCAAGGATCAAATTAAACCTCAAGCGGTACCGAGGGTAAGGAATTTTGCCCGAAAGCAGCTTGATGCAGTACAAACGAGTGATATCAAATTCGTAGAATTGCCCATAGTAATCTACGGGACATGATATGAAATATTTTTTTCTCTTTAGTCTCGCCTGCCAATTATTTTATCAACACATTTAAAACACCTTAATTTAACACCCTATATTCTTAATTAACTGCACTGGAATTTCAATTGTAAACTCTGCGCCCTGCCCAGGTAAGGAATTACAACGCAGTTCCCCTTTATGCTTTTCCACTACAATCTCATAACTCGTCACTAACCCTAAACCGCTCCCTTGGCCTACAGGTTTAGTTGTAAAAAAAGGATTAAATAAGCGCGATCGCACTTTCTCATCAATGCCAATACCATTGTCTTTAATCTGAATTTTTACAGTCTTATAGGCAGTTAGCTCAGTATTAATCCAAATCGTCGGACTTGATAATTCAGTGATACCTTTTTCCAGCCCAGAGTCTATAGCATCAATAGCATTATTCAACAAATTAAAAAATACCTGATTAAGCTGACTAGCATAACAAGTAACCAAGGGTAAATTTCCATATTGTTTGATAACTTTAATCTCTGGACATTTCCTTTCTTTCCTGAGTCGATGCTGCAACAATAACAAAGTGCTATCAAGACCCTCATGGATATCTACAGCTTTGATATCTGATTCATTTAGGCGCGAGAAAATCCGTAAGGCAAGAATCATTGTAGAGATGCGCTCCGCCCCCGTCTGCATTGAACCCATAATTTTTTTGATGTCTAAACTTAAAAAATCTAAATCAATCTCCTGAATTGCTTCTTGAATGGGAATACTGGGGTTAGGGTACTCCTGCTGATATAAATTAATCAATTTTAGCAAGTCTTGGATATATTCGCTTGCAGGCTCAAGATTACTAGAAACAAAGCCAATAGAGTTATTTATTTCATGAGCCATCCCTGCGGCTAACTGACCTAAGCCTAGCATTTTTTCTTTTTGAACCAATTGTGCTTGAGTTTTTTTAAGCTCATTTAATGCTTGTTGAAGCTGGGTATTTTGCGCTTGCAGCTCATTTTGAAGATTTCTAATTGTCAGTTGATTTTGAATTCGAGCTAACACTTCTTCAATTTTAAAAGGTTTGGTGATATAGTCTACACCTCCAACTTTGAAAGCTTTAACTTTATCCATTACATCATCCAAAGCACTTAAGAAAATTACGGGTACAGAACTGGTTTGAGAATCCTTCTTCAGAAGTTCGCATACCTCATAACCGCTCATATTGGGCATATTAACATCCAGCAAAATTAAATCAGGAGGAACGGTTTTCACTGCGGTTAATGCCATCTGCCCATTGGTAGATTTCCGAACGTTATACCCCTCATCTAACAACAGAGAAGATAAAAAGCGAAGGTTGTCCGGTGTATCGTCAACTATCAGAATGTCTGCTTTGAAGATAGTATCCGGTTTGTAATTCATTGTAGTTTTATGTCTAGTTTAATAAAAGTTTTGTCAAATATTATTCGTTAATAATTTTAATTATATATTCTCAATATCTATTTATAAAATTCTCTCTTTTCTCTTTGCGGAGTGTTTTTTACGCCTGTAGTATTTCGTTTTAAAAAATGGCTTTCACAAATTAGATAAGATTAGCATAGGAGTTCTTTATAATTTTTTGCTGAATTGAAGGATTATAAATAATTAACAATTTAACTACCTTAGCATTAACTCAATTTTACTCATGTTTTACCACTGAGTAGCCGATTCAATTAAATTTGTTGCGTTTTTGCCATCTAAAGGTTTAGAAAAAAGATATCCCTGACCAAAATCGCATTTTAAAACTCTAAGTTGCTCTAATTGTTGCGCTGTTTCTATGCCTTCAGCGGTTACACTCATATTTAGAGCCTGGGCAATATTCATAATTGCTGAAATCAGCCCCAAATTGTCTGAATTTCCATTTAAAGAACTAATAAAAGAGCGATCAATTTTAATATTATCAATGGGAAAATTATGTAAATAACTTAGGGAAGAATAACCTGTACCAAAATCATCAATACACAATTGAATTTGGCGTTCCTGAAGTTGCTGAAGAATTACTTTAACAGGTTGAGAATTCTTCATAATGACACTTTCAGTAATTTCTAACTTTAAACTTTGGGGATTAAGCTGCGTTTCTGCCAGAATTTTGTCAATTTGCTCAATCAAATCGGGCTGAGCAAATTGCCGCACCGAAAGATTGACGCTCATGGTAAGGAGATAATCAGTAAGCTTTTGGTGATGCCATTGCTGAAGCTGATAGCAAGCTTCTCGTAAAACCCAGTTACCAATAGGGTTAATCAAACCTGTTTCTTCTGCTATAGGAATAAACAAAGTTGGAGAAATTAACCCTTGTCGAGGATGGTTCCAGCGTACCAGTGCCTCAAACCCAACAATTTTGCCTGTGGTGAGGGCAATAATTGGCTGATAGTGGATGATAAATTCTTGTTGATTGACAGCTCTACGCAGGTCGTTTTCTAGCTGTAAAACTTGAATAGCAGCATTGTGCATTTCCGAGTCAAAAATTTGGTATTGACCTTTTCCTAACGTCTTGGCACGATACATAGCGGTGTCCGCATCCCGCAATAAATATTCTGACTGTTCGTAATTAAGATGGCTTAGAGTAATACCAATACTGGCATTTATGAAAACTTCTTGTCTTTTTAATTGGAATGGAAAAGAGAGGGCTTTAAGTATTTCGTCTGCTATCAAAGTTACACTGTTAATATTTTCAATTTCCGTTAGGAGAATTGCAAATTCATCACCACTCAATCTAGCCAGAGTATCAGTTTGGTTTAGAGATGCTTCTAAACGACGAGCAAGGGCGACCAACAGTTCATCGCCGACGAAATGACCAAGGGAATCATTGACGACTTTAAAGCGATCGCAATCGAGAAACAACACCGCAAACTGATAATCTGGATGTTGCTTGGCACGTTTAAGAGCTTGTTCTAAGCGCTCCATGAATAAAAATCGATTGGGCAAACCCGTCAGAGCGTCATAGAGAGCCATTTTCAGCAGTTGCTCTTGCAGAAGCATCCGTTCAGAGATTTCCCTCTTCAGTTCCTGATTAGCTAGTTCTAACTGATGAGTACGCTCTTTAACTCGCTCTTCAAGTTGGGCATTAATTTGTTGGTTTTGGATTTTTGCTGCTTTCAGAGTTAGTTGGTTCTGAACGCGGGTTAAAACTTCTTCAAGTTGAAACGGCTTAGTGATATAGTCTGCGCCACCGACACCAAAGGCTTTTACTTTGTCAAAAGCATCACTCAGAGCGCTCAGAAAAATTACGGGGATTTCCGCAGTTCTCGGATCTGCTTTCAGATGTTTACAGACTTGATACCCATCCATGCTGGGCATCATAATATCGAGCAAAATTAAATCTGGCACAACACTTTGCACAGCTGTCAGCGCCATTTGCCCATTCAAGGCCTTGCGAATGTTATACCCCTCTTTGGTCAGCATCTTCGAGAGCAAGCGCAAGTTTTCTGGTGTGTCATCAACGATAAGGATGTCTTCTTTAGTCATGCCCATCCCAAGAGAATTCATCTCAAGTTTATTCTCATCATTGGTATTGTTCTGTCCATTTATTTGACTTTTTATTATATGCTGTAATGGCTAGCTTACACTTGATTGAGCTAATTTTATGATTTGCTCAAACTGAAAGTTTTCGGCTAAATCCGTCAAAGCAATAATGAGAGCCGAATTGTCTGCCGGTATTTCCTTAATCAGCTCAAAAATCAGGAGATCGCTGCCTTGGGAAGCTGCATAATGTATTTGTTCTATCCACTGGGGGGGCATACCGGTAATCTGAATCCCTCTGCCGCAATTGGAAACCTTTTGTAAGTTTTGCTTTCTGCTTTCTATCTGGTGTGCTTCCTCTTGATAAAGATATCGCACCCCCAGATATTTGCTCATTTTGAAAAGAAGCTCCTCTTCTCGAAAGGGTTTACGCACGAAGTCGTCACATCCGGCAGACAAAATAATTTGTCGCTCCTCTTCAAAAGCGCTAGCAGTTAGGGCAATAATTACAGTTGCCTGACCATTCAATGAAGCTCTAATTGTTTTGGTAGCTTCATAACCGTTCATTAAGGGCATCCGCATATCCATCCAAATTAAGTGTGGTTGCCAACTTTCCCAAATGGCTACAGCTTCTTGACCATCACAAGCTTCCCGCACCTGAAAGCCCACCGAACTAAGAAGCTCAACTAACAGAAGGCGATTTGTTAACCTATCCTCCACAACCAAAATGCGATAAATAGGTTGATTAGGGGCTAAACCGATAACTTTTTTAAAGATGGGTTGAGTTGTTTCAATCGGAGTTTCTTCAAGCAAACTCACTTGAATATCAAAAGTAAATTTGGCTCCCTTACCAGGAACACTGGTGACGGTAATTTCTCCCCCCATCAGTTGTACAAACTTTTGGCTAATGGGTAAACCTAAACCTGTTCCTTGATTTGATTTCAATCCTGTTGCGGTTTGTCCGAAGGCTTCAAATAACTTATCAAACTCCTCTGGGGCAATCCCGAAACCTGTATCTTCTACTTCAAAGTAGAGTTTCAGTTGTTTTATACCCTCGACTGCTGACACGCGCAAGGTGACGCTACCTTCTTGAGTAAATTTGATGGCATTACTCAGCAGGTTGATTAAAACCTGACGTAGCTTGCTTTCGTCGGTTTTGACATATTGAGGAACTTGGGGAGCGCGATCGCATATTAACTGGATGCCTTTGGATGTAGCTTTGAGTTGTAGCATCCGTTCAATACTATCGAGCAGACGATACAAATCAAAGTTATTTTCCAGCAGGGTGACTCGTCCTGCTTCGATTTTTGACATTTCCAGAACACCGTTAATCAATTCCAGCAAATGTTCGCCACTACGACTGATAATGTCTAAATATTCCTGATGCTCAGGGCATAGCGAGGTATCAAGACTCATCAGTTGAGTAAAGCCCAGGACGGCGTTGAGTGGCGTTCGTAGTTCGTGGCTCATATTTGCGAGAAACTCGCTTTTAGCACGGTTGGCAGCATCGGCGGTTTCCTTAGCCTTTATCAGTTCAACCGACTGCTTTTGAGTTTGCGCTAATAATTCAGCTTGTTGGATGGCGACTCCCAACTGCGCCCCAATTTGAACTACCATCTTGATTTCTGCATCTTGCCATTGGCGGGGAGCGGAATTTTGGTAAATTGCCAGTAATCCCCAAAGTTGATTGCTACAGAAGATGGGGACAATGATGTAGGCCCGTGCTTGAAATCGCTCTAAAAGTTGCAGATAACAATCGTCAAATCCAGCGGAGTAGATATCTGCGACACAGCGGTAACTTGTTTTTTGGCGATGAAAACCGCCTTGATTTTCTTGCAGATAAGTATCTTGTACTGGGTATGGTGAGCTATCTAAGGTTTTGACAACACAATCACTTTGGTCAACTACTACTTTTTTGAGATCGGGTTGATAGATTTGTTGCAAAACTAGCAAATTCCAACCCTCTGCTACTGATTCGGATACAAACTCTCCACTCCAGTCAGGGTTGAAACGATAGACAGCGGCGCGATCGCCATTTAAGGCTTCCCGCAGTTCTTGGGTTGTGGCACTAAAAATCTGGTCAATATCCAACGTTTGGCGCATCCGTTGAATTACGAAGGCGATCGCTTTTTCCCGTTCGGCACTCTCCCGCAGAGCTGCTTCTGCTTCCTTGTCTTCTGTGATATCAGTCACCAAACCATCCCAGATAATACTGCCATCAGCTTGCCGTTCTGGGCGAGAACTTCCTTGCAGCCACTTCATTTGACCGGAGACCAAAACTCGCCAGACGCAATCCCAAGGCTTCAGGGTTTCAGCTGAGATAGCAATCGACCGATTCAGAAGAGCGATATCATCAGGATGAGTAAGCGTCCAAAATACGGGGCCATCCTGAAGCACTTCCTCTGGCTCTAGTCCAAAGATTTCTCGGCAACCGCCGCTAACATAGAGAAACGCCCTTGAGCCATCGGGTTTGAGCATGAATTGATAAATCATCCCCGGTACGTTCTGTGCTAAATTCTGATACCGAGTATTGCTCCGTTGCAGTGCGGCTTGTGCTTCTAGATGTCCCTGACTAATGGCGATGAACTCGGTTACTAATTGGAGCCAATTAATTTCTTCTTGACTCCAGATTGAGGAGGAGCGAACGGCATCCAAACCCAGAAATCCTACAACTTTGCCAGACTGGAGCGTGGGAACCGCAAGCCGAGATTTGATATCAACCCACTCGGCTTTTTCGGTAGCTTCGGGTGGGATGTCAGCCGGAATTTGGACAGTGTTGCCACTCAAGATTTGGCTGTGAACCCAGCTATCATTCTCAACTGGCAATCTTTGAAATTTATCGATTAATGGCTCTATGCCAAAGCTGCACCACTCGTGGGTCATTTTTAAGCAGCTGTGGTTGCTGTCGTATTGAAAAAGATAGGCGCGATCGCTCCCCAGAACCTCACCGACTGTTTGCAGGGTGAAAGCGATCGCATTATCTAAGTTTTCGTCAATAAACCTATCTGGAGATTGGTGTAAATTGTAACTACGATTTAAATCCCGATTAGGGATGGAAATCATGAACATCCGAGAAATACGGCTCAAGCAACTGTCCATTTCCGCTCGTTTGTGAAGCAATTCCTCTGCTAATTTCCGCTCCAGTTCAGCTCCTGTCCTAGCAACAAAAATTTTCAAAATCATCTCTTTGCCCGGATCGTAAGGCATTGGCTGCACGTCTAGCACCGCCAAATTGCCGATTACATTCCCGGCGGAGTCTAACAGCGGGATTCCCCAGTAGCTTTGTGCGTTTAACTCAACTAAATCGCCAAAGTCAGGGAAGAGTTTTTGTACTTCTGACGGGTAAAAACCGCTCGTCCCCTGCAAGACATTTTCGCAGGGAGTGCCAGCTAGGTCGTACTCAAAGTTTTCGCCATCTTCGCCCTTCCAAAATGCCAAGGTACTTACTCTGGTTTTAGCATCGTTGGTAAACTTACCGACCAAAGCATAACGAACTCCTAGAACTTGGGCGAGATAACGAACACAGGTGTGAAAGAATTCATTGCCAGTTGCAGAACCTGTCCCCTCAACAATTAATTGCAGTGCTTCTTCTCTATGCTTGCGATCGTTAATGTCGGTATGGGAACCCGCTAAGCGATAGGGTGTGCCTGTTTCATCCCACGATGCGACTCCAGGAGTGAAAATCCAACGATAGCTACCATCTTTGTGCAATGCCCGGAACTCTTCTTTGTAGCTGGGGGTTTTCTTAGTCAAATAGTCATGCAACGCCCCTCTGACTCGCTCTGAGTCTTCTGGGTGGATAATTTTGAACCAAGAATCTATGTGACTCTTAATTTCTGAGTCTTCATAACCCAACATACTTTTCCAACGCGGCGACAGATAGGCATAATTCGTTTGCAAATTCCAGTCCCAAATCCCGTCGTTGGCCCCTTCTACAGCCAAGGCAAATCGTTCTTCACTTTGGCGAAGTGCCACTTCTGCTTGTTTTTGGTTAGTGATATCGCTAAGGGTGCAAATAATTCGCTCTACGCTACCATCCTCTGCTATCTGGGGATCGGCATTCACCAGCAGCCAGCGTTGATTTAGATGTTGAGGACTCTTAACTCTTGGCTGAATTTCTTCGTTCCCAGCCGGCGCAATTCCCATAACAATATTATGAATGGGTTGGCGCTCTTGGGCCGCCTTTTGCACTGGTAACTCTGTGGTTTGGAAGGGTGTACCGTCTTCGTGTAGCAAATGCCAACAAGCACCAAACACCTGATGCCTTGCATCCTCTGGATTGAGATTGAGAAGATTTGTCGCCGCTTGATTGCAAACGAGAATTTCGGCATTAGCATTCAGCAGCAATACTCCCACCTGCATTTCGCCAATCAGCGTCCGAAAGCGTTTCTCGCTTTCCTGTAAAGCCTGCTCTCGGACTAACTGAGCCGTTAAACGCTTATCAAATAGGGATGTTAATAAAGCTAAGCTTAAAATAAATAAGCTAGCAATCCCAATGGCAACCCCTAGCCAGGACTGGTTTATTGCAGGGGATTGCTGTACTGGCAAGACTTCGTAGGGAATAAAGTGAGTTGCCTGCATTCCGGTATAGTGCATTCCACTGATGGCAACTCCCATGACAAAGGCACTGCCGAGTTTTTGCCAAAAAAGCCCTTGCGAGGATTGATTTTGTAGCCGAAACAGCCAAAGGGCGGCAAAAGAGGCGCTCAGGGCGATCGCAACAGACAGGCTAACTAATATCCAGTCATACTCTATCTTCGCTGGCAGTTGCATCGCTGCCATGCCAGTATAGTGCATCGATGCGATCGCTATTTCCATGCAAACGCCACCGCCGATTAAAAGCGGTGTTGACATCAAGCTACGACTCACCAACCACAAAGCAATGCTTGCGGCAATAATTCCGTACAGCAGGGAAAGCAAGGTGATCCACACATTGTAGTTAACGCACTCAGGCAATTGGAACGCCAGCATGGCAATGAAGTGCATTGACCAAATTCCGCTTCCCATTGCCGCTGCTCCACCCAAAAGCCAGCGCCACCGTCCCCGTTCCAAGCCAGATTTTACTCGCCCTGCTAAGTCTAGGGCTGTGTAAGATGCAATTAGCGCGATCGCAAAGGAAAGCGTCACCAAGCCTAAGTTGTAAGTGCCTGCCATTGGGCTATCTATCTCGTTTTGAATGTCGCAGACTGCTAACAATTAAGGTTAATTTTATTATTAAGGAATATATTTCATCATAGCTTCCCTAACTTCACCCCTATTTGCAGGTAATATCCATTATGAATCTCTCCTCTATCTAAAGTAAGAATTAAAGCTCTAAATAAAACAAATATTCTTAAATTAGGAATATTTTTCAGATTGTAGACAAAAAAATAGGTATCCTCAAAATTCAGCTAGTAGGTTGGGTTGAGGAGCGAAACTCAACCTACGAAAACTACGCAAACTTATAACGAACTTTCTTGAGACTGTTATAGCAATTATTGGCTAGTAAAATCAACAGGGAAATTACCTACTTCTCATAATTCTTGTCTGATAAACCTTTTAACGAAACTTGCTTTTGCTCTTTATATATAGTTAATATAAATTTACTTTTTTACCACTACATTTAAGCGTTTTCTTAGCCCCCAATTTATCGCTCTATGCTTTACCCAGAAATTACTTTAAACCTGCACTATCTCGTTTCTAGGCTCTGGGTAGAAATGCCAAAAGGAGGGTCAGCCTCCGTTGTCACTCCAATTGACAGTTGTAATTTGGACACTCAAAAAAGCCTTCCACTCTTGCCTTCATGGAAGCACCTCAACTCTTAGCATTAGCAGGCTCCCGCCTGAGAACGAGGAGAAAATGCCTTAATTATCTAAACATTCTATGGGCAGATAAACGCGAAAACAGGTGTCACCAGGCTTAGACTCAAAGTGGATGTCGCCTTTGTGCCTTTTAACAACAATGCGGTAGGCAATTTCTAAACCTAACCCGGTGCCTTTACCCACACCTTTAGTAGTAAAAAATGGCTCAAAGATGCGAGATTGAATTCCTGGGGGGATACCTAACCCATTATCAGCAATTTCTACCAGTATGCAGTTATTGTCTCTGGACGTGCGGATCGTCAGCTGTCCTTTGCCATCCATCGCATCAATCGCATTGTCAATCAAATTAGTCCATACTTGATTAAGTTCGCTGCCGTAAACGCAGATGCGGGGAATACTTTTGTCGTAGTCGCGCTTGACCACGATTCCCTTCTTGAGCTTATGATTGAGGATGGTCAGGGTGTTCTCGATGCCCTGATGCACATCGACTTCTTGCAGGGGCGCTTGATCCATGTAGGAGTAAGCTTTAACTGCTTTCACTAAGTCAGAGATGCGGGCGGTACTCTGCTCAATTTCGTTTAATAATCCAGAGGAAGCAAGTGTCGCTTCTAGCCACAAGAGAACGTTGCTAAGAGATTCTGGGGTGATATTGTCGGTAAGAGTATCCAGTTTTTTGGTATCAATTCCGGCGTTAACAAGTGTCGGGGCGAGTTTCCAGCCGTTGCTGACATCGTGCGCTTCTAACCAGTCTGTCACCTCTTCTTCTTTGTCGCTTTGTGTTAGAGGATCGAGTGGGCATGAGGTGGTAGCGTGAGCGATCGCATCCTTATGAACATCAACAATAAAATTTAATTGCGCTGGGGACAAGGAATTCAGCTGCAAAGCCAGAGATTGCAAATTTTGGAAGTTCTCGCGCAATTGTCCAGCAGCCCTTTGTCCCGCAGAAGCTGGATTATTTAACTCGTGAGCCAGACCTGCTGACATTTTACCAAGTGCTGCCAGTTTCTCCTGTTGCCTGAGTTGCACTTCAACGTCTTGAGTTCGTCCCGCCATAGCCGAAAGCACCACATCAGCTATTGGAGAACATTCGGCGATGATGTGCTTAAAGGTGTCCATGTCAATCTGCACAACGCGAGAAGGAGCGATCGCGCGGGCGCTGGCAATAGATCCAGAACCTGTTAACATCGAAAGTTCACCCATAAACTCGCCCCGGCGATGAATAGCCAGCAGTCTCTTCTCGCCGCCAACAAGCTTAACGATCTCGATTTCGCCTTCTAGGACAACGTGAAAACTATAATTCTCCTCACCTTCTGAAAACAGCACATCACCCGTATTAAGCTGAATCTCAGTCCCATGCTGCTTCATCTGCTGCAACGCCTCATCAGGTAACTTCGGAAACAGCGCGTTCTGGTTTGGATCGTGCAGCATCGCAACACCTTTGTTTAACTCTGACTTCTACCATAGGGCAATCCCCTTATTTCTGGGTGAGTTCTGAATTAAGCCACCATAAAATAAGCTTCCTAATTAATCAGCAGCAATTCATGTTCATACTACGCACACTCCCAAATAACCAGATACTACTGAATCTTGCCAGTCGTTACCCAGAACTAGATATGGCTTCAGTACAAACTTGCCTAGCTTTTCTGAACACCACTGCTGATGTCTATGAAGCTTTTGATACTCACTTTGCTCGTTATGGTCTTTCAATGGGCAAGTTTACCCTTCTGATGCAGCTACTGCAAGCAGGCGAGCCGGGACTAACCCCATCAGAGTGCGCTGAACGTGCTGGTGTCACTAGAGGCACAATAACCGGGTTGCTTGACGGACTAGAACGCGACGGATGGGTAAAACGCCGACCTCATCCGGCGGACAGGCGGATGCTGAGTGTGCAACTGACAGAAAAGGGACAGCAATTGCTTGATGAAATGCTCCCAGATCACTTTTGCCGCACCACTGGCCTAATGGCTAATCTCACTGAGGCTGAAAAGAAGACACTGATTGAGTTGCTGGCAAAGTTAGGCTCTGGAACACCTGCCATGCGCGAACCATAATTTGATAAGGAGCCATACTATATGGCAACTCATGGTAAATTAATAAGGAGCCATATAGTATGGCTGCAAATTATTTTAACCTAGATCATCACCTAAAGCTTCATGAACAAACTAACTGTCAAGCAAAAAAACTGGTTATTGTCTTCCCACGTTGGTTTTATCGGACTTTGGTTTGGAACAGCTTTAAGCATGGTAATCATCGCTTTAAGTAACAGAAATACAACAAATGGCGATGAACTATACGCGATTAATTCAATTGTGAAGCTGCTAGATGACTTTATTGTTATTCCGGCCGCAGTCGGTTCGTTGTTAACGGGTGGATTGCTTTCCTGGTTGACAGTTTGGGGATTTGTGAAATTTTACTGGGTTATTGTTAAGTGGATTTCTACACTTGTACTTATTACATTCGGGACTTTTTGGCTTGGTCCGTGGACAAACGCAATGACCTCTATTTCCGATACAGAAAGACTAAAAGCGCTGGAAAATCCGCTTTATATGTTTGATGTCAAAGGAGTAATTATTGGTGGCGTAATTCAGACTTTATGCCTTTTAGTAATCATTGCTATTTCTGTTCTTAAGCCGTGGGGAAGACGAAATGTAGTTAAAGCTGACAGCCATTCTTCCGTTTAGTTAGGCAATTTCTCTTTCTATGAGCTTGTTATTAGCAGCAATAGGAAGACGAACCAAAAAGCGTGTGTCACCCGGCGTTGAGGTTAAACTGATATTGCCGTAATGTTTGGCGACAATGCGGTAAGTCATATCTAAACCTAAACCAGTGCCTTCTCCTACACCTTTGGTAGTGAAAAATGGCTCAAAGATACGATGCTGAATTTCCGGCGGTATACCCGATCCGTTGTCGGCAATTTCCACCAGAACGCGATCGTGTTCGTGCTTAGTACGAATCAAAATAGTAGGTATTAGGGATTGGGTATTCCCAGTCTTTAGTCCCCAGTCCCTAGCCACCAATCCCAGAGCAGCGATCGCATTATCAATCAAATTCGTCCACACCTGATTTAGTTCGCTGCCATAAGCCGTGATCCGCGGCAGATTCAGGTCGTATTCCCGCCTCACCACGATACCTTTTTTCAGCTTGTGACTGAGAATTGTCAGCGTACTTTCCAGCCCTTCATGCACGTCTATCTCTTGCAGTGGGGCTTGATCCATATAAGAGTAATCCTTAATCGCTTTCACCAGATGGGATATCCGCGCCGAACCCTGCTCGATTTCGGACAACACCCCAACGCCTGTCAGCGTCGTTGTAATCCAAATCAGCACATCCGAGAGCGAGTCGGCGGACACGTTTTTTGCAACAGTTTCCAACCATTGGGTGTCAAGTCCTGCTTGTACTAGGGTGGGGGCGAGTTTCCAACCATCGCTTACATCGTGCGCGTCTAACCAATCAGTAACTTCCTCCTCCTTGTCGCTTTGCGTCAGAGGATCGAGGCGAGGCGCTAGAGTAGCACGCTTTGTTACGTCGCATTGCAAGTCGGCAAGAAACTCAAGTTGGGCTTTTGTCATCTGCTGTTGATTCAGCTTCAGCGCCATGCAAGGCAACTCTTCAAAGATATCTTGCAAGTTAGTTGCACCCCGAATCACCGCTGCGGCGGGGTTATTCATTTCGTGAGCCAGTCCAGCTGCCAAAGTGCCGAGTGCTGCCAGTTTTTCCCGCTGCTGCGACAAATTTTGAAAATCTTGCATCCGCAACGCCATCGTGCGGAGAATAACTTTAGTCACGCAAGAACAAGCCGCCAGCAGTTGCCAAAATGCGTCTTTTGGTAACTCAAAAATATGGCATTGAGTAACGGCGCGTCCGCTTGCCCAGAAGTATTCTTGACCCATTAAAACGGGTAACTCGCCAAACAGCGTTTGCGGTTCGTAGGTAGCTAATACGATTTCTTGTTCGCCAACCTTCTGCGTTATCCGAACTTCACCTTCTAGCAGCACAAAAACATGGTCTGCGGGATCTCCTTCTGCCCGATGAATTTCACCCGCTTGTCGCCATACTTCTATACCCTGTTCGCACAACCAGTCCAACTTTGCTTCCGGTAATTCTGTAAAGAGTGGCACTTGGCGTAAAGCGTCTTTGATGTCGAGCATTATCACACCTTCCCCATGCGATCGCTTTCTCAATGATTATGCGCGATTTGCCCAAAATGTGTTTATAGAACCCATTTGACATCTTTTGCTGGGGTGCTTGGCTTTGAAGTAAGCCGTTACTTTGCGATCAATGATAGAGCCTGCTTAACAAGACTGTTTTTTGCAAGAACAGGGATAAAACCAGCTAGCTGCAAGGCTTTTAGTTTCAGGAATAGATCTCAAATGGGTTCTATAGAGTACCAGCCTCAGAACGCTCTTTTTGTGTGCTACTTACCACAGTCGAGTAATTGGATAAGCATCAAAGGCAGAATCAGCACTCAGAATCGGTATCCGTTCCACCATAGACTGTGCAATCAAAAGCCTATCGAATGGATCGCGATGATGAAAAGGTAGCGCTGCAATAACATCGATATGGTCTAGATTGATAGAAAGCAACTCGATGCTGTTTAAACTAAGTTGCTGCTCTATAAATATCCTAAAGGGTAGACCAAAACTTAGTTTACCACTGCTATGCTTAATTGCCATTTCCCAAACACTAGCTATACTGAGCAGATTTTGGTTATCCTCAATTAGCGATCGCAATCTGGGGCTGATTCTAGGATTGCCCATAACAAACCAAATAAAGCTATGAGTGTCCAGCAGTTGCCTCATTACATATAGTCCTTAAAGTCTTCTATAGGATCGTCAAAATCCTCGGATATTGTAACCAAGCCTTTAGCACTGCCAAACTGGGGGCGACCCTTAGCTGGCGACACTGGAGTTAATTTAACAACAGGCTGATCGTCTTTTGTAATCACGATTTCTTCGCCTCTAAGTGCGGCTTCGATTAAGTCGGGTAGATGTTTAGATGCTTCGTCGAGATTTATTTGCTGCATGGCTATAACCTCTGTATTTATAAATTTATCTTGACATCAAAAATCGGTTATTTGGTGCGAATTTGGCAACGCTTACTGCTGGATGCGATCGCATCATCAATCTGTGTCAAAAGGTACCAGCTTCAGAACGCCAGAGGACGCGCACATCAATTACCCGCATTAAGGCGCGATTAGCGGCTTCTATTCCTCCGTCGCTATCTTCATAGACAATACATTCTTCTGGCGCAACTCCCAAACGCTTCGCAGCTAATAGGAAGATGTCGGGAGCAGGCTTACCCTGCGCTACATCATTCACAGTTACAACAGTATCGAAAAGATATCGCAAGCCAATAGCATCCAGCGTTGCTTCCACCAGAGGGCGATGACCACCACTAGCCACAGCCATCGGCACTTTACCATAGTGACTCCGGGCAATATCCGCTACTGCCTGAATTTCCACTGCCGTATGTGCTAAAGCAATATAACGACGTTGCTTATCTACAAATGTCAATTTTTCATCAAGACTATAACCAAATTCGCTGTTAAGCGTGCGGATAAGTTCCTTTGCAGATATGCCATTCCGCTTAAAAAACCATTCTTCATTTAACTCTACACCGAACGAGCGCAGCGTCGCTGTCCATGTCTGAAAATGAATAGGCATGGTATCCGCCAAAGTTCCATCACAGTCAAAAATTAGTGCGGCATAAGGTGGCTGTGGCAGAATAGGTTTTGTGTTCATGTGGTTAGGTTATTCAAGCTAAATAGCGATCGCGTTCTAATCCTAATACGGTTCACGAATAAGTTAAAAATCCCCAAGTGACCGTAGGCTGGGGATGGCTCCCCAACCTAGAATTAATCAAAATTTACTTCTATTGAATCAGAATGATTGCCTCTTGAGCTTTAGTATTTAAGGCTTTTTGAAGTTCTTGCCCAACTTTCGCAATCAGTTCGTTAAAAGTCTCCCGATTCTCTGTCAACTGTTTTCTAAAAACATTTTCTAACTCAGGATTCATTTGCTCGCAGATAGAATCAAGCTTGCTATCGCTTAAAAGAACGCCACGACTCCAACTAGGAACATCAACATTTTCCTTGATGGCTTCTTGGGTTTTGCTCCGAGTTATCTCCACTCCGGCAGCAAGCACAGAAGCACCATATATTAGCACAATCGGCCAAGTCAAATGCCCCGTGAGAACCAGAGCGATGATGCTACCGATAGTACCTCCACCAATCACCACATTGACGATAAATCCCACTGTATCAGCAAGGATAGCATCCCCAATTGACAGCTCCGGGTTGACTACGGCAGGGTCGATCCCTTCCTCAAACCTCAAGCTACTTCTGGGTATTTGGAACTTTCGACAAATCGGGTCGGTTTCTGCGGCTAAGTCGGGTTGAATTTTGCTGTTAAACCAAGTGACAGATTGATTTTTGATGATAAGTCTGGCGCGATCGCTTTTAATCCACTCCTCTGCGCTTCTCTTCAAGGCATTTTCCAAATCGGCTAAAGTCCGTACTTTGTTGTTTCGCCAATCTTTCAGACCTGGTTTAACTACATTTTCAATCAAACCCTGTGATAAAGGTAACGTCAGCTGTTCGATTAACTCTGGGATATGTCTCTCAACGAGTTCTTTCAGCTTCTTCGAGTCGAACAGTTGCTTGACTTCTTCTTTAAATGCACTCGCACGCATATCCCATCGTCCTACCCGCGATAAACCTAGTGCAATGCACCGTTCCGGTTCTGGATCTGGGCGAACCTGTGTTTCGGGTTCCGGGAAAATCTCCTGGCAAATATCGCGGGTAAAGTTCATGCGGGATGCGCCGCCAGTCATCAGCACAACTTTCGGAACAATACCCTGTTGGTCGAGTTGTTCCTTCGCCTCAGTCACCGCCTCGCGAAAAGATTGAATCCAACTCTTGTCTCCTAGTTCAGACAAAGGATGGTTCAAAATCTCCTGCGCGATCGCTCCATTAACTTGCGGAACAAAGTAAATTTGTTCGTTAATCGACTCGAAGCCGCGTGCAAATGTTTGCGGATGCTTGTACAGTTGTTCGTTAGAAAAGTAGTCTTCTTTAGCTTTGCGACAGGCGAGTTCGCAACGAGCTTGGTGATGGGGATATTGCCCAAAAACTCTTTCGAGTAACGCTTTCTCTTCGTGTTTGGCGAGAGTCCGGGCAAAAATTGCCTTGTCGATTAGGGATGCTCCTAGCGCGTTACTCCCGAAATCTATCGGGATCTCGTGCAAGCTCTTGACCAGAGTAAAATCCGTAGTTGAGGAGCCAATATCGACAATTAGCACCGACGATTTGAGCTTGTCGAAGTCCAGCTTACCAGCTTCCTTGGCTTGCATGAAAGCCGCCCGCGACTCCGGTACAACACTCAGTAAACCAATCCCAGATTCCTTAAGTAGCTTTTGGTATTCTTCGCGATCGCTTACTGACCATCCTGACGGACACCCAACATAAAACTGGCTATTCTCTCCACCTTCAATCTGTTTGCTTTCTTTTAAAAGGCGGTAGTAGGTTTCCACGAAACTGCGGATAGTCTCTCTGTAATTTGGATCGTTGTTAGGTTTTTGCTTAAAAGAAATTTTCAGCTGAGTAACGCCAGCTTGGATTAAGGCTTGTTCTCCGACAAGATAACCCAGTTCCGGATGCCAGCCAAGAGCAGTGACTTGAACTTTCTTATTATTGACCTCAAGCATCTCTGGAGGTTCGATGCTTTCAACCCTCGCCTTAGCCACAGCTGTTTCACCGTGTCCCAAATCGAACCCGATTGTTTCTAAAATTTCCATACTTTTTCTATCCCCTAATTCTTATTTTGAAGGGGAAACACTGGGTGCATTTCCATTTTGCAAAAATCTCGCCCCAGGCATCTTGCCTACGCTATATCCACAGACAGGCGAGATGTCTGTCCGAGGAATTGAAAAAAATGGGATGCTATAGCAATCCTAATCCATTTATGAAATTCTCTCTTCCTCCGTGTTCTCTGCGCCTTTGCGGTTCGTTTAAAAAAGGTAGCTTTCACAAATCAAATAGGATTGCTATACCAAAAAACTTTTTAAATGAAGACTTTGGCACTCTTGCATAGCTGTAACAGCAAGACAATTTACTCTCTAGTCTCAGAGTAAGCTGGCTCAACAACTCGACCTCTTCGGAGTAAGTGATCGCCTTTCAACAAGGCAGGAGTTATAGTTACATAATCTCTGGCTTCAGGGTCGATACTTGGCTCAAAGTCAAAATACTCGCGCCCACTATGCTTGTCGCCTGGTTGGTAAATCTGGGTTCGTATTCCTTGCTCCATTAAAATCTGGGGTAGAAGTTTCGTCAGTTCAAGCGCCATCTGGGGTTTTTGCAGAAATGACGCACCCGTTAGCCTCTGAACAACATTCAGGAGTTCTGGTAACTCTTCTATTCCACTACCGTCAAGTGGTTTTTTCACTTGTTCAGCCGAGGCGACTGCAAGATCGATAGTGTTGAGAGCATCACCAAGGTTGTCCAAAAAGGCTTTGCTGTCAACTTGCGTAATCAGCTTGGGCGGTGCTACAGGCTGCGGAGAGTCGGAAAGATTTTCGCCGCCCCCTTCGAGTTGGAACACAACTTCCAGCCCTACCAGCACAGTCATCAACAAGATGTCCATCCAAGCCCCAACGGTATCTTGAGTCAAGGAAAATAACGAACCTAAAATGCTTATACTGATGAGTCCCTGTAAGACTTTCAGAATTAAGCTGTTGGAGAGACCTCTGACTTGCTTAACGATTTTCTCAGGCTGTGGCTGGGAAATTCTCGTTTCGTTGGCAGCCGTGAGAGTAGCGATAGACTGTCGTAGCGTGTCCAGAAAAAAGGAAGCTAGACGAACCTGCGCCACGCTCAACTCACCGATGTAATTCCTCTCAAGATTATCGAGTCGGTTTTGCACCAGCTGAACTACCTGTTCCAGGTTAGTTGCCTTGTCAATCTCTGTCTCCAGTTGGTTGCGTTCTTTACCAAAAAGCGTTATTAGTGTTTTCATCACCCAAAAGCGCAACGATCGGTGTCTTTTTTAAGTTTGGCGTACAGCTGAGGCGAGGAACACAAATTTCGTCATGATTGACGTTCTTTTGCCAGCAGCCTTACAGCTTTTCCCGTGGCGGCGACGTGATGCGGAGCTTTGTCAGCATCTCCTCAAGTTCTCTGAGAAATTCAAAGTCCGCCGCAGGTAGGCGCTGATGGCTCGAAAATCCGCCTTCAGCCACGGATAGCTTCTTCTCTAAGAAATCGAACGCCTGCCGGAACTGACGCGGGTTTGCCTGAATGGGCGAGTCAAAGTGGCAGCCAACAATCCGCTCAAAATCCCAACGGGCTACCTTGTCAGCCCAGTCCAGCACTGTTCTCGGTGCTTGGTTGAGGATAATCGTCTGTAGAATCGGTGCTACAAACAGGCGACCGCCGCCTCGCAGTGCCTCAAACGACTGTTTCCAATCTTCCTTCCATTGGAAGGGAAACCAACCGAAATAAGCCTTCTTTGACCGATCTGGCGCTTTCAGGGCATCGCGAAACGACTTCCCCAATTTGGTCGCCTCTAGCGCACTCGGTCGGAAGTAGAACGCAAACAGGGAGATGCGCTGCCATCCCTTGCGGCGACTTTCCTCATTGTCCTCAACGACATCAAATACATCGTCCTTGGCGTGGAACAGTAAGGGGTACGGGTCAAGTTGGACGATTTCCGGCGGTTCTTCTGGCACTGAAAGCACGGAGTCTGTCACGAGTAGCGTGCGCGATCGCTTGTGAAATAATGCTACTTCCCCAAACGACCCCCGTCCCAGATTAATATAAAGCACCTCGTAGTCAAACTCATCGCCAAAGGGTGCTTCAGTGCTGTCCTCCGGGAGAATGCGGGTGCGTTTAGTCGGAAAACCGAGCCAGCTTAAGGGGAGGTTCACTGGGAAGCTCCACTGATTCGGAGCCACGAAGACTTCTGCGTTCGGAAAGCGTCTGGCGAAGGGGCCGACGAAAATCTTGTGTTCTAAACCGGAAAGCGTTGGCAGGATGATGTACTTAATATCGCCGTATCGTGCCACCAACTCATTGACGAGTCGGATACACTCTCCTGTCGGCGCGACTGGGGCATAAATGAGCAGGCCGCCTGCTTTGAGCTTAACGACGGTCATCCGAATTGGCACGACAGCATACAGAATGCCCTGCACTTGGTCGAATGTCCAAATCGTGTCCTTGACCACTTCTTTGCGGAGTGTCCGCCGGGTGCCGTATGGATAGAGTGGCAAGGCAGGCCAGAAATGCCATGTAAAGTCCCCAGGACGGATGCTTTGCTCCTGCGTTTCCTGCACGTTCATCGCGGTTCTATCCACGCCACAACTCCTCCCAATTTCCCAACGCTCAACCTATTTTTAATCTAATCTCCAGAAGTTAGAGTTGATCAAAGGTTGACACAATAATCTATCTTAGGTTTCGTTTTTTGAGCTATCTGTCTGTATATGGAGATAGCGATCGCCATCTGGGCTAGACTCCAGTGGTCATCTGTCGTCGCTTCATGCGCCTTCCACGCCCGCTCATCTTCTAGCTCGGCAAGGAGACGATCAGCGATCGCTCTGGTCGTTCATCCCCATCAGTGCGATCGCTCTGTTTTTCCTGGCGGGCAACAAAGATGTAATCCTATCGAGTAATTCAGGGATATTTGATCCCCCAAGCTTATCTGTAAATCAGACAGCATAAAATGCTTAAAAGTCAATGTTTGAAGCCATAATCATTTTTCTGATCATTGGACTGATTATCACTGGAATTTTAGTCAATCCTGCCCTAGTTAAACGACGCAGAAATCGTTTAAAACATCGTCCTTTTCCGCTACTGTGGAATGCGATTGTTGAGAATAATCTTCCTATTTACCTTCTTCTCTCTCCCGCTGAACGAAAACGACTTCAGGGAAACATTCAAGTATTTTTAGCAGAAAAACAATTTATTGGTTGTGGAGGATTAGACGTAACAGAAGAAATGAAGGTGATTATTGCGGCTGTCGCCTGTTTACTCCTACTCAACCAGCGAGAAACTTACTTTCCTAAACTTCGGTCAATTCTGGTTTATCCCAGCACATATCTTGTTAAGGAAACAGCTTACACTGGGAATTATATCGTGGAAGAAAGGCGTGTAGCCAGACTGGGGGAGTCGTGGACAAATGACCAACTGGTACTGTCTTGGGAACAGGTGAAACACGATACTTACAACTGGCGGGATGGACATAACGTTGTGCTTCATGAATTTGCCCATCAGTTGGATCAAGAAGATGGTAAAGCTGAGGGTGTTCCTATTTTGCACCGAAACTCAGATTATGCTACTTGGGCAAAGGTGATGACAGAAGAATATCAACAACTTTGCAATGATATTCAACGAGGCGTAAAGACGGTAATGAATAGCTACGGTGCAACGAATCCCGCAGAATTTTTTGCTGTAGCGACTGAGACATTCTTTGAAAAACCCCACCAATTACTGAAGAAGCATCCAGCACTTTACGAGCAACTGCAACGCTACTATCAACTTGATCCGGTGCAATGGGTTTAGATATGTTCAACTCAAACTCAGAGGATGTCTGAGAAGCCAGGAAAGCTCTCAAAACGATAACCTGTCAATAGCAAATTATCAGACAGCATTTTGAGAGCCATGACATCATCGTATCCGAGTAACTTGACCCAAGAACAATGGGAACTGTTATCCAGCTTGATTCCCAAAGCTAAACCGGGAGGTCGTCCGCGCACCGTAGATATGCAAGCAGTGGT